>JAIORK010000033.1 GCA_021108215.1 bacterium
GAACAGCGGAACAGCGGAACAGCGGAACAGCGGAACAGCGGAACAGCGGAACAGCAGACCGCAGCAGAACTTTTCGCTGTTCCGCTGGTCGGCTGTTCTGCTGCTCTCCATTTTTCCGCCAAAGGCGGAAAAATGGTGGGCAGTACAGGACTCGAACCTGTGACCTCTTGCGTGTCGAGCAAGCACTCTAACCAGCTGAGCTAACTGCCCTTCTATTAATAAAAAAAAATATAACCTTATCAAAATGCAGGAAAGGCATTGTAGAAAAAAACCGTTCTTTTTTCAAGTGAAAATTAAAATTTCTCAGCTCATCCATTCTTTCATTTTACCCAAAAAATCCCGCTGAGTTAAATTCAAGGATAGTGGTGTCAAAGACGCATAGCCTGCTGCCACGGCATTGGCATCTGCATCCGGACTATCATCCAATACTTGAGCATCTTCCAGGGAAAGCCAGTAGTAGTCACGCCCGCGGGGATCTTTTCGCTTCTCATAGCTGTCATTATATTGATACACCGATTGAAAGGTGGTCTTCAATCCTTTGATCGCTTCTTGCGGAAGACTGGGGACGTTCAAATTAAGCATGACGCCTTTGGGCAGTCCTTTTTCAAGCATCATGGCTGCCACCTGCCTGGCATAAAATTGAGCCGGACGAAAATCCTGTTTATTCTTCAGGGTTCCCATCGAAACCGCCAAACTGGGAATCCCATAAATAGCGCCTTCCATAGCTGCTGAGACGGTCCCGGAATACAACACATTGGTTCCGGTATTGGGTCCCGGGTTCACGCCGGATACCACCAGCTGAGGCGGTTTGGCAATTAAGTTGCTCAATGCCAGTTTAACGCAATCCGCCGGGGTGCCATTAACCGCTCTTCCGAAAACATCCCCGTTTTTATAAATATCAAAAACCCGTAAAATGTGCAGCATGGTGATCGCATGACCGGCAGCGCTCCGCTCGGTATCCGGGGCCACGACTTCAATATCGCCTAATTCCTGCATCACTTCTGCCAAGGCTGCCAATCCAGGTGCATGGATACCATCATCATTGGTAATCAAAATTTTAGGTTTGTTTGACATGATAAAAATTCCTTTGTAAAAAAAGTAGGGGCGACCGGCCGGTCGCCCCTACAAATTATTTCAAATTATTTTCAAATAAAAATTATTTCTTTTTCTCCGGCGCGGCTTTTTCTACCGGTTTGTCTTTATCAACATTTTTAGGATTGGCGGCGCCATATTTCTTTTTACTCTGTTCCAGGAAAAGTTCGGTCAAATGGTTGTTGTATTTTTCCCGTTCCTTGGGAGCAAGACCGCTGATATAGCGCATCATCTCACCCATCGTGGTATTGTGCTTTGCATAAATTTTCTCGCTTTTTTCGCGGATCTTTTCATTAAGCGCCATAAGCTTTTTAGGGTCTTTGGGAAGATTTTTACCCGAGGGGAATTCCGCCATACTCTGTTGAGATACTTCATGGGTAATGGCGGCAGCCTTCTCCGGTGTCAGATTACCTTTATACGGTTTCTTGGCTGCATCCATTTTTTTAACAACTTCCTGCAGCTTGGCATCAATATCCGCCTCAGTTTTGGGAGCATCCTGCGTGGAACCCTTCCCCGACTTCAGCTTGCCACACCCAAATGTACCGGCCATCATGGCAACCGTTAAAATAACAACACTTATACTCCAAAAGGATTTTCTCAAAGTCACGTTATTTACCCCTTTCGTTTGATGAAATCATATTGAAAATAATCATATCACAGATGCCCGGACCGTCAATCTTTTTTCTGAGACAGGCGTGCGCGCTTTTTGTGGGCCTGCTCAAAACGATTCACCAGCGCAAGGGTCACCACGACCAATAAAGTGGCGGTCATCGCCAAAAAATACATCCCGCTCCCGCAAGCCAGTCCGATACCGGCAACGGTCCAGATCGAGGCTGCGGTGGTGAGACCTTTAATCAATCCACCCTCTGCGTGTATAATCGTACCCGCACCTAAAAAGCCCACTCCTGTAATCACTTGTGCCGCAATCCTACCGGGATCAATATTATTACTTAGACCGATATATCTTTGAAACATATCAATGGAGATCATCATAATCAGTGCCGAACCAAGACTGACCATAAGATGGGTTTTAATACCCGCCGGTTTATGCGCGCGTTCCCGATTGAGTCCAATAAAAGCCCCCAATACAATGGCCGACGCCAGCCGCAAAATGAGTTCCCACCATGAGTATGCTTCAGGCATGCCTTCACCTCTTTGCGATATGATCTAACTTAACAGAAAAAATTTATGATTTTATTGCTCAACTGACAAATATTTGCGTAAGCGCGATAGCTTTTTATGTCCAATACCTTTGACTGCAAGCAAATCATCAATGCTGCGAAACGCGCTTCCGGATTTCCGCAGTTCAACAATCCGCCCGGCTAAAACCGGTCCGATACCCGGCAAAGCGTCCCATGCCTGCTGACTGGCCTGATTAATATCAATTTTCGCCGATTCCGCAGGCGGGATCGTCACATCAGAAATAGATTTCGCGGTTAGGTTGACCAAAGTTACCCCGGTCAAAAAAAACATAAAAAAAATAATTACCAGCGCGGTCCAGGGACGTAAACGCATTAATTATACTCGCGCATGGCACATTCAATATCCTGTCCCAGCCAGCATTTCAAGCTCTCAACCGCCCGGTCAAGCACTGGTCCCATCTCTTTTTGCTCATCCGGACTGAACCGTCCCAGAACAAAATCCGTAACTTGCATGTGTTGGTGGGGATTATTGATTCCAATGCGCAATCTGTGAAAATCCAGGCTGCCGGTTTTTTCAATAATGGATTTCAAACCATTATGCCCGCCGGCGCTTCCCTGCGCCCTAAAACGCATTGCGCCCACCGGCAGATTCATATCATCAATAACCACGAGTATTTGTTCAAACGGGATTTTATAATATCGACTTAGCGCGGCTACGGCCAACCCGGAGAGGTTCATATACGTTGTAGGCCGCGCTAAGATAACAGGTTCATTTTCATATCTGCCGCGCCCCCATTGAGCCTGCATGGTGGTATGCGACAGTGGAATATTCAATTGACGTGACAATTCGGTCACAACCATAAATCCCAGGTTGTGCCTCGTTTTTTCATAGTCCCGTCCGGGATTTCCCAAACCAATGATTAATTTCACGACACGAAGTAATTCACCCTATTTTTTATCTTTGTCAGACCGGCGGTCCTCACGTTCCTTTTCACCGATCACTTCAGGCTGCTTGGCTTCTGCAGCCGGTGCTGCTGTGGCAGCAGCCTCTTCGCTTTCCTCGGTCTTGGTCTCCTCAACCCGCGGCGCAACAACATGCACGACCGGCTCGTGAGTATCCACCAAAATCTCGACGCCTTCTCCCACCGGGAGGTCGCCGACGGTAATCGAATCTGCAATACCCAAGTCCGTAACATCAATTGAAATATTTTCCGGCAGCAGCGCGGGAAGACATCGTACAAGCAAATCACGATGGACGAGTTCAAGCATCCCGCCTTCTTTAATCCCTTTTGCGGTCCCGGTCACGACCACTGGAATACTTGTTTCCAATGGCTTGTCCATCGATATTTTCACAAAATCAATGTGCAGCAACTTGGAACTGACAGGATGGCGCTGCAATTCCTTGACCATCACGATCTCCTCTTGGGCGCTTTCGCCGCCTAAAATGTTCAATTTAATCAGAACATTGGTCGGGGTGGAAGAATGAAAGGCATGAAAAATATCCTTATCATTCAACTGTAGATTGACTGCCGTCTGACCCTGGCCATAGAGTACCGCAGGCACCTTGGCTTCCATGCGCAGCCGGTTCATGGCATTTTTTTTCAATGTTGTGCGGACATCCGCGGATAATTGAATCTGTTTCATTTTCTCCTCCTACTTGATGCGTACCTTTTTTTTAAAATTGTGTATTCCTTTTTCTATGTAAAAAGCGTACTCACCGTTTTTTCCAGATGAATACGTCTGATCGCCTCCGCGAAAAGATCTGCTACCGAAATCACAAAAACGTTCTTGAAAAGCTCGCGGTTTTTTAATGGAATGCTATTGGTGACCATCAGTTCCTTGATTTCAGAATTTCGGATCAATTCAGCTGCCGGACCTGATAATACCGGATGAGTCCCGCAAGCATATACTTCCTTGGCCCCCTTATTTTTGATGAATTTGACGGCTTCCACCAAACTTTTACCGGTCGCGACCATATCATCGACAACCAGTACGTTTTTCCCTTTAACTTCACCGATCACATTAAGCGCCACCGCTTCGGTCGGCCCGGTACGCCGTTTATCCACAATCGCCATCGGCGCTTTTAATTTTTCAGAATAATGCCGCGCCAGCTTAATGCCGCCAACATCCGGGGTTACAATCACCAAATCCTTAATACGCTTGCGTTTCCAGTGGTCGATCATCACCGGTGCTGCCTGAAGATTGTCAACCGGAATATCAAAAAATCCCTGAATCTGATCAGCATGCAAATCCATGGTCAACACTCGATTGGCACCTGCGGTGGTAATTAGATTGGCCACCAACTTGGCGGTAATCGGTACACGCGGACGATCTTTGCGGTCCTGGCGCGCATAGCCGAAAAAAGGCAGCACCGCTGTGATACGCCGGGCGGATGCACGCCTTAAAGCATCCATCATAATCAACAGTTCCATCAAATTATCATTGCTCGGCGGACAGCTGGATTGAATCACAAAAACATCAGCACCCCGAACGTTTTCCTGGACCCGTACCGAAATCTCACCTTCGGGAAAACGCCCCACATCAATTTTTCCCAGCGGTTTCCGCAAGACCTTGGCAATGGCTGCCGCCAGTTTTACATTTGCATTTCCCGAAAATATTTTCAATTCATTTGCCACGCGTACATCCTCCCTGCTCATTTTAAATCCCAAAGACTACTTTCTTTTTTTAACCACCCTGGCCGGAACACCGACTGCAACTGTCCCCGCCGGAATATGTGAACCGGCTTTGACCACCGCACCTGCGCCGGTCAAAGCCCGTTTGCCGATCCGGCAGGGTGCAATTAAGATACTCCCGCTGCCGATAAACGCTTTCTCCCCGATCAGGGTTGCCTGCTTACGAATCCCGTCATAATTTGCGATGATGGTTCCTGCACCAATATTGGTTTTTCGGCCGATGGTCGCATCCCCCAAATAAGCAACATGACCGACCTTCACGCCTTGTTTGAGACGGCTGCGATTGGTCTCAGCAAAATTCCCAATATGCACACCGGATTCCACCACGGTTCCTTTGCGCAAATGAGAATAAGGCCCTACTGAAATTGCATTTGCCAACGTAGCGTGTTCTACCACGGAATAGCGTATGGTAACATCCAAACCTGTGCGGGATGAATCAATGGTGACATCCGGCCCAAGACAATTCTCCCGGCCAATCACGCTTTTCCCTGTGATCACTGTTCCGGGGAATATCTGGGTATCCCGGCCGATCACGACGTCCGGTCCAATCCATGTTCGGGCCGGATCCCAAATCGTAACACCGCTTTCCATCAAGGCCTCAATTTTCCGTTGGTTTAATATCCCAGCTGCTGTGGCCAAATCGCGGCGGGTATTGATACCCACTATTTCCGAAGCCTCCGGCACACAAACCGCAGCAATCCTTTCACCTGCTTGGCGAAGCAATCCAATAATATCGGTGAGATAATATTCACCTTTTTTATTATTATTTTTCAGCCTACCCAGCATTTCCCTCAGGGTATCCATCGAAAAACAATATGCTCCGCTGTTTATTTCATGAATACTTTTTTCCGCCGGGCCAGCCTCTTTTTCCTCTACAATTTTCGTCACCCAGCGCGAATCCTTCAGATCGCGAATAATTCTACCATAGCCATACGGATCCGTGATCCGGGCCGTTAGAATGGTCGCCTTGGTTTTCCGACGTCTGTGTTCCCTGACCAATTTTTTCAAAGTCTGCGGTCGAATCAAGGGTGCGTCGCCGCAAAGAATCAACACCTCACCTTTTTCACCGGCCAGTTTCTTCTGCGCCATTTTCACGGCATGCCCGGTCCCCAATTGACGGGTCTGTGTAACGGTATCTACCTGCGCTGAAAGTGTTTTTGCCACATCTGCGGCCTGATGTCCCAGCACGACAATCGTCCGGGTTGCACCGGCTTTTTCTGATGCATCCAGCACCCATTGCAGAAGCGGCTTATTGCCAATGGTGTGAAGCACTTTCGGAGTACGGGATTTCATACGTGTCCCTTCTCCTGCTGCCAAAATGATGGTGATCAATGACTGTTTTTGTTTCTTCACAACCCGCCTCACTCTACAATAATGTTCAATTTACCCGATTGTTCTGCTGCTCTGCCAAAATTTCGTAAAACGAAATCTAAATTAATCCCCAGTGGTTATCCTTCTCAAAAACCATTTCTTCTGATCAGTAGACCAGCAGACCGCCGCAGAACTTTTTTGCTGTTCCGCTGATCGATTGTTCTGCTGCTCTGCCAAAATTTCGTAAAACGAAATCTAAATTAATCCCCAGTGGTTATCCTTCTCAAAAACCATTTCTTCTGATCAGTAGACCAGCAGACCGCCGCAGAACTTTTTTGCTGTTCCGCTGATCGATTGTTCTGCTGCTCTGCCAAAATTTCGTAAAACGAAATCTAAATTAATCCCCAGTGGTTATCCTTCTCAAAAACCATTTCTTCTGATCAGTAGACCAGCAGACCGCCGCAGAACTTTTTTGCTGTTCCGCTGATCGATTGTTCTGCTGCTCTGCCAAAATTTCGTAAAACGAAATTTTGGCTGCCGGACCAGGATTCGAACCTGGATAGACGGCGTCAAAGGCCGTTGTCCTGCCGTTGGACGATCCGGCAACATAATCCCAAAAATATTGTAGGGGCGTTTCATACCCAACAGACGGGCACAAATAAAACGCCCCTACACCTTCCAGCTCTATTGCGAAATGTCGCAAAAATCAAAAACTAATTTGTCTCAAATGCTTCCTGGCGTCCCTGTACACCGGGCATGCTGGAAAATTGAGTAAGTAAGGATTCGCGTTTATATTCCGCCAGAATCTTTTCTTCCAGCTCTTTACGCAACTCACTATTGAGCGGATGCGCAACATCCATATAGGTGCCATCCCGGCGTTTCCGCGAAGGCATGGCAATAAAAAGACCACTGGTTCCTTCAATAATTTTAAGATTATGGACAACAAAAACATTATCAAATGTCACAGTCGCGTACGCTTTTAGCTTGTTTTCTTTACGAGAGAATACTTTCACATCAGTAATTTCCATGATAATGTAGGCCACTCCTCTTGCTTACTAAATGGATGCGCTGGTTTGTGTCGCAATAACGGTTGGATAACGTTGCTTTAATTGTTGCGCTATTTTCCGGGCTGCTGTGCCTGAACGGACAAGTCCGAATACTGTGGCGCCGCTACCGGCCATCAGCACACCCGCCGCCCCCAAACGCAGTAAATCCGCCTTTATTTCCGTAATTTCAGGATGCATTTTTTCTGTAACGCTCTCCAGATGATTAAACAGATATCGGCCTATTTTACCTGCATTTTTTTCCTTAACAGCCAGGCGCATCATATTAATACACGCCTTTTTTCTTGTCAATCGTAAATTAAATTTTTTATAAACCGCTGCGGTTGAGACCGAAAACCCCGGATTCACCACCACCAGATGGATTCCCGGACATGCAGGCCAAGGTCTGATCTTCTCACCCCGTCCCAGACCAAGTGCACACCCTTGCGCAAGAAAAAACGGAACATCCGACCCCAGCTGTTTAGCCACATTCAGCAGCATTTTAGGCTGTTTTCCGGACCAAAAACGCGAAAGCCCAATCAATGCAGCAGCAGCATCACTGCTACCTCCGCCCATCCCGGCAGCGACAGGAATACGCTTCTGAATATGAATACCTACGTTGGGAAGCACCCCAAATTTGTCTGCCAGCAATTGCGCTGCCTGAAAAACAAGGTTCCGCTCATCTGTCGGAACATCGGGATGATTGCACGTAATACGAATACCCCTGCGCCGTTCTGATAGTTTAAGCGTGTCCGCCAAATCAAGCGTATGCATCACGGTCTTTAACTCATGATAACCATCATCCCGTTTTCCTATAATTTCGAGGAATAAATTAACTTTGGCCGGTGCGTGTAAGGTCAGTACTCTCATAATTTGCGTCTTCTCCAGGGTGTAAGCGTTTTTCCAGTTTATTCCGAATTATTTTATTTTCAGGTTCCAGCTCCAATGCCTGCTGCCAGGCCTCTTTGGCTTTGCGATACTGCTCCAGCTGATAATAAACATCACCCAGATGATCATAAATTACCGAATCCACCCTTTGACCGTTATTTTTAAAACAGTCACGGCTGGCGACCAATTTTTGCAACGCCAATTTAAATTTTCCTTGTTTATAATAAATCCATCCTAACGAATCAAGATAATAACCGTTTCCCGGACGCAGCGCGAGGGCTTTTTCAAGCCATTTCCCGGCCTGTTCCAGATTTTTTCCTTGTTCCGCATACAGATACCCCAAGTGATTGTAAACGTCGGCAAATTCCGGATCCAAGCCCAATGCCTGCTTCCATACTGTCACCGCTTTCTCAAATTGACCGGCTTCATTGTATGCACGCCCGGTATGAAAATACACCAAAACATCCTTCGGTGATAAAAGCATTGCTTTTTTTAAGACCACCAACGCTTTTTCCGGATTTTTTTGCCGCAGCATGACCAAACCATAATTGAGCCAGACTTGGTAAATTTTTGAAAACCGAAAAGAAGCTTCTTGTAAAACAACTGTCGCGCGCTCCAGTTCATTTATTTTCATCAACGCACCGGCCAACCCCAGATGCGCCTCCACCATATCCTTATCCAGTTTTTTTGCTACACTAAATTGATCAACTGCCAAATAGTTCAAATTAAATTTACGATAAATCGACCCCATCAGATAATGTGTCAGTGCATCGCCCGACTCCCGCTGCAACAACATCTCAAGATGCCGTCTGGCTTCCCGGTACTCCCCCAATTTATACAATGCCAATCCCAAATTTCGCCGCGCCAGCGGATCTTTGGGATCAGCCTGTAACAGCTGTTCCAGCTGACGAATTGCCCCGTCCCAATCATTTTGTTTTAAATAGTAAATTGAAAGAAAACGGTGTGCTTCAATACTCTTGGAATGAGACGCCAACAGTTGTTGATAGACAGTTGCAGCTTTCTCTTTTTTACCTGCGTTCGTATAAAAACCTGCCAATTGGTTAAGCCACTCAACATCATCAGGCGTATCTTCCAAAGCAGATAAAAGCAGGTGCTCAGACTTGACCGGCTGATTTTGCGTCAAATAATAATTAACCAAAATCCGGCGTGCTTCTCGGTCCGCCCGGTTAATGGTAAGCGCTTTTTCTAAAAAAGGAATTGCCGCATGCGGTTTATCCTGGCGTAATAATAAAATCCCGAGTTTTGTAAAGGGACCGGAATGCTCAGTACTGACACCTATGGCGTCCCGGTAAAGCGTCTCTGCCATGTCGATGTCCCCGACCGCCTCAAAAAGCTGGCCCAGCATATACCGGCTTTGACTATCTCCCGTATCATTTTCTATAATGACATCATATTCTTTCCGGGCTTCATGAAAACGTTCCAACCGAATAAGATCACCGATCAAATGCCGCCGAATCGTCAAAGAACCAGGATCATGGACAAGTGCCTGATAATAATAGCGAATCGCTTTTTGAAATTCCCCGGATGAATCAGCAAGTTGCGCGGCAAAAAACGCAACCCGGGCTTCATTTGCCGGAGAAAGCCGCACTTGAGAGGCAGACCGGGCTGCGGGCACACGGTGTTCGACTGCAGCACAACCACTGAGGCATGCAAACATCCCGCAAATAAGAAAAAAAGAGTTTGGTTTGCGCATCCATTTTATTGGCATAATTCTATACTCGCATCCGAAAAAAAACGTCTGTCGAATCAGAGGTCCAGTATCTTTGCATTGGTATCCCGAAGACGCTTACTTAAGATTTTTAAAAAAGCTATCAATATTTTATTCGCGCCTTCCGGCGAGGCTTTGAGAATATCCTGAAAATTTTTCCTGGTGATCACCATCAGTATCGAATTTTCACTCACCCGTGCTGCTGCGGAGCGCGGTTCATCATCAATCAGGGACATCTCACCGACAAAATCTCCGGTCCCCAGCTTGGCAATGGCTATTTCCTGCCCGGCTTTTTTAACAAATATTTCAACCGTTCCTTTTTTTACCAGATACATTATTCCGCCGGCCATGCCCTCAAAAAAGAGCGCGGTTCCTTTGCGGTATTCTTTTTCAAAAATCAAGTGCTTGATTTTTAAAATTTCCTCGTTGGTCAGTGTTTTGAATAAATAACTTTTCTTTAAATCCTCAATTTCAACCATTCGCGGCCCCTGTCTTTATGAAATTTTAGCGTGACTGTTCTATTTTAACCAATTTGGAATCCATTTCATTATGCCGAATTATGCCAGAGATTCAACAAAATTCTTATAATCACCCGGCCAGGGAGAGTGAAACAGCATCGGTTTATCCGTAAACGGATGAATAAATTCCAGCGATCGGGCATGCAGGAGTTGACGCCGTGGTTGGACCAATCCCAATTTCATCATCTGCGCGCTTTCATTCCGCCGGCCGTAAGTCCGGTCCCCTGCCACCGGCAGGCCAATATACCTGCTATGAACACGGATCTGATGCGTCCGGCCTGTTTCCAATTTTGCGGCGAGTAGTGTAAATTCTGCAAACTTTTTCTGACGGGAAAAATGCGTCACCGCATGCTTCCCTCCCGAAGAAAGAACGCTGAAGCGTTTCCGGTCCTTGGGGTCCCTTCCCAGCTGCGTATCCACTGTCAGGGATTCATCTTCCATCCTTCCCCAGGCCACAACATCATAAATACGGATAACTGTGCGTTGCTGGATTTTTTCCGACAATGCACGGTGCGCACGGTCCGTTTTGGCGACCATCAAAAGTCCGGAAGTTTCCTTATCCAGGCGATGGACAATCCCCGGCCGCTTCACCCCGCCCACACCGGACAGGTTATCCAAATGATGCAGCAAGGCGTTCACCAGCGTTCCGGCATGATGACCGACTGCCGGATGAGTCACCATGCCCGTCGGTTTATCGATAATGGCAAGATCATCATCCTCAAATACAATCGATATTGGAATGTCTTCCGCACAGATCTGTGTGTCCACAACCGGCACCGGTTCAAAAATAACCCGGTCGCCGCCTTTGACTGAAAAACCCGCTTTTGAAATCACCTTTCCCTGAACACGTACCTTGCCGCTTTGCAGTGCCCGGACCACTGCAGAACGGGACGTATCAGGAATGTTTTTGGATAAAAACAAATCAATCCGCATCCCTGTGGACGGGTCATCAACAACAAATACCATCACGGCCATATTTCTATACTTCCCTCCGGGAAATAATGTTTAAGAATTTCCTGATACGTGTATCCCTCGCGTCCCATCTGACCCGCACCGACCTGACAAAGTCCCACTCCATGACCCCAGCCACCGCCCCAAACCAGCCAGGCATAAGGATGCGCTTTGTCTCCCACCGGAAAAAGTGTAAACAAATTACTGCGTAGTCCGCCCAACGAGGATCGAATACGATCGCCACGCACAATAACATTACCCTCATCACCGGATACATAAATTTTCCGGACATAAGCGCTGGGACTACGCTCAATAATTTTCACTTCCCGGACCGCGCCGATGTTGTATCGCCGATCCAATACTGCGGTTAACTCCGCTTGTGTGAGTATCTTCAGCCAGCGAAAATTACGCGGGGCTGAATAGCGGGGGGCATTACAAAAAACATCCGGTGAATCGGACAGCCATTGGTTCAAAGATCCCGGCCGCAATGGCAGTGCCCGACATGTGGAAGAATTGACATCCATATCATAAATCCCACCCGGTTGGGACGGTTCCGGAAGTTTCTTCCACCAAGCTTCTTGATTGCTCTGGGTCATACCGCCGCAGGAATGTGAATAAAAAGTGGGCAGTAATTTCCGGTTCCCTTTCATCACGACTAACCTGCGGGTTTCCAGGACCGCCTGATGAGACCTTGGGTGCTCGGCAGTCACACCTTTGTACATTGCACAATGCGCATTGTTACAGACATCATATCCTTGTTTTCGATGCGTTCCCCGGCGCAGTAACGTGTCCGTACGGGCTACCACCACTTGTGTTTTCAAAGCCTCCAGCGGCCAAAGCGCCGGCATCTCTCCGGGTACAACGCTGATCAAGTATTCTTCCAGCGAAACAAGATTAAGCAATGTGATGCGCTTTCGCGCTGTTTTGATTTGAAGCTTGCCGCGGTAATAACGGGTCTTCCTGCCGCCCACACTCCAAAAATACCCACTGGTCTGAAAAAGATCAAAAACCGCCAAAACCGCATCCGAATCAACAGGTTCCAGGGTTATTTTTTTTCGGATCTGCTTAAAAGGTTTACCCTCCCAGTTTTTCAACCACCAGCGACCGCGCGTATCCTTCTCGATCCGGTATCCTCGTTCACCCAGGCCTTCCCAGAACAAACGGCCGCGATGATCCCTGGCACGCCAGGCGCCGGTGCACCCAAAAGCAATACGGGATAGTTTATTACCCAGACCAACCTTAATCACCGGATCCCCGGGATTGACCTGCCAGGCCTGGGCCGCAATCGGACCAAACACCGGCGGTTTTGGTGCGGCTTTTATTACCAAGGTCTTCGGTGTCGCTGTCATAGTCGGTACAGGAAGTTGTTCCATCAAACCGGCTATCGCGAGTTTAACCTCATCGGCATTCCCAATCGTGGATTTTACACGTCGCCAATGCCGTAAGGCTTTTTTAATATTTTTTGAATCCGTTGCCAAAAACGCCAAATCCCGATGGACCTGCCAAAGACTGGGATCAAGTGTGATGGCACGATTATATTCCTGCTTGGCCCGGCTTACAAAATAATCCCGCTCTACCGATTCCTGTGTCGCAAGCGCTTGGAAGGCCCGTCCCAGCATAAGATGGATGCTCCCTTGCTTGGGGTTAATATCCTTCGCTCGCCAAAGCTGTTCAGCTGATTCTGCATAATTTCCATCCAAATATTCAACCAGTCCCAGATAAATCCGTGTCTGTCTCGGCGGTTCCGGTGATTCGAGCATTTCCTGAAGTATTTTCCGTGCAGTGGAACGATCACCCTCTGCCATTACCGCTTCAACGGTGCGCAATCCATAAAGCCGGTTTTGTTTCAACACTTTAGCGGCATCAGCAAAACGCCCTTCGGCCATCATGGCCGCAGCCAAATCCAGCACCCACGCGGTTTTTTCTTTATGCACGGCCACCAGACGTTCATACTCTTCAATCGCTGCGGGATACTCCCCCTGATAAAAAGCCGCCAATGCCCGTTCTTCGTTTCCGGGAATTTTTCCACCGGATTGCGACATAACGGGCAGTCCCATTAGAAAAATGCAAACGTAAAACGGTATCTGCTTGCTTATCGTTAACAGTATGTGTTGAATGGAGTTCTCCTACCTTGTCCGATTTGAATGGTTTTTTTTAATCGTTGCACCGCGCCCCAGGATGCCCAGCATACCGGCTGAAACCACAAACAGGATGAGTGCAATCAATTGCGATGTATGCAGCCAGGAAATCCCGATCGTCCCGCGAATTTCATCCCCGCGTAAAAATTCCAGACCAAAACGTACCAAAGCATAGACCATGATGTATAGCCAAAGAAGTTGTCCTTCAAAGCGCTTAAATTTCCTGAAAATAACCAGTCCGGTAAAAATCAAAAAATCCGCCAGACTTTCATACAACTGAGTCGGCAAATGCGGCATAGAATCATTCAATGCCGGAAACACCACACCCCAGGTTGCGTTCACCTTGCCGTAGCAACAACCATTTAAAAAACAGCCGATACGCCCCAGGGCATGTCCTAATGCCGCATAGGGTGCACAAATATCAAATAATTTCCAAATAGCAAATTTATGTTTCCGGCAATACAGTAAAACCGCCAGAAGCGCACCGATCAAACCGCCGTAAAACACCAATCCGCCTTGCCATAGTTTAAAAACATCCAGCCAATGATCTGTAAATTGTTCCCAAGAAACAATCACATAGAGTGTTCGCGCGCCGAGAATCCCGCCCACAATCACCCAAAGTGACATATCGAGAAAAATCTCGGATTGAATACCTTCCCGGATCGCCTGCCGCCATGCCAAATAGATCGCAACCGAAAATGCCAGAGCAACCATCACGCCGTAGCTGTGTAAGGTAAAGGAACCGATGGAGAACAACGTAGGAATCATCGCACTGCCTGAAAAAAAGATCTCGAATTCATCTACCCAAACGCCGCGAGAAAGTTATCAGCAAAAGAAGGAAGATACCTATGACAACAGCTGCATCGGCCAAATTAAAAACCGGCCAATGAAGCTTTTTATAACTAAACTCTATAAAATCTACGACTGTCCCTGAAAACGCCCGATTAATAAGATTACCCGAAGCGCCTCCACTCGCCAGCCCTAAAGCAACCATTAAAATCCTGCCCCGCCTTTTTCCCCGATAAGCCATGATGGTAAAAATTATAATTGCCGCTGCCGCAATGCTGATAAGCAGCACCATCTTCCCGGGACCGGTATCATCCGCCAAAAGACTAAATGCAGCACCTGCATTGCGAACATAGGTTAACTTGAAAAATGTCCCAACCATAGGAACACTCTGGTGTAATACCATGGTCTGTGCGACCGCCCATTTGCTGAGTACATCCAACACAAGTGTACAGAAAAAAACGGTCCAATAAACTTGGACGGAGCCAAACAAGCGTCTGCTCTTCCCCAGACTGCCGACTTGCCGGTCACCCTTGAATTCACGGGAATATCCAAAAATACCCACGCCAATACCTACGCTTTCTTTGCAGCCTCCGGCGGTTGCAGTACAACCACCACCTCATGACAGCGATCGCATAATCCGGGATGGTCTTCATGCTTGCCGACAGAGGGCAGCATTCTCCAGCAGCGATCGCATTTCTTATTGGTGGAGGGTTCCACCCGAATCATCATTTCCGGCCCGGCGGACCCTGCCTCTTCCAACTCAACAGTTGAAACCACAAAAAGTGATTCCAACAAGTCCCGATGCGCAGCCAGCCATGATCTTTTTTCACCCCGTACCCGGATGCACACCGATGCCTCATAGGAATGCCGGATTTTTTTCCGATTCCGGGCCTCCTCCAGTTGTTTGGTGACATCAAAACGTATCTCCAGCAATTGTTTCCAAGCGGTCCCCAGTGCCTCATCCTTCCAGTCGCGGGGGGTTGGCAGCCAGGATGCCAGGTGAACCGAAGGTACTATCTCTTTTTCCGTCAGGAGTCCCTGGGCCTGCATAACCTGCCAGGCCTCCTCCGCGGTATGCATCAGAACCGGCGCAATGACCCGGACAAGATAATGCAAAAGATGCCATAGCGTGGTCTGCGCACTCCGCCGTGAATGCGAGTCGGCACCGTCGGCATAAAGCCGGTCTTTTAAAATATCAAAGTAAAAGGAGGACAAATCATTGGCACAAAAATTCTGCAACACCTGGTAAAAACGGTAATATTCATAAGCATCACAAGCCTCAGTACATGCTTCATTGAAAACATGAATCCGGTGCAGCATCAAACGGTCAATCTCCAGTTGTTCCTTTTTTTTCACCGCCATATCCGGCGTAAAATCTTTTAAATTGCCCAGTAAAAACCGGAGAGAATTACGAACCCGACGATACGTATCCACCGTCCGCTTTAAGATTTCTTCAGAAAAACGAACATCATTCTGAATGTTTTCCGACGATACCCAAAGGCGGACGATATCAGCACCACCGTGACGTGCAATCGCCTCATCCGCGGTAATAAAATTACCCAGTGATTTCGACATTTTCCTGCCATCGCCGTCGACAACATATCCATGGGTCAATACATTTTTATAGGGTGCTTTGCCTGTGGTGGCTGCCGCAGTCAAAAGCGATACCTGAAACCAACCGCGGTGTTGATCCGAGCCTTCCAAATACAAATCTGCCGGAAATTTGAGTTCCTTGCGATTTTCCAATACCGCCGCATGGCTCACACCTGAATCAAACCAGACATCCAAAATATCAGTTTCCTGGCGAAAGGCATTGCCTCCACAATGAGGACAGGTCGTTCCCTCAGGAAGGATCTCCTCCGGCTTTTTCAAAAACCAGGCATCTGCGGTCTCTTTGGCAAATAATTGCTCCACCGCATGAAAGACCTCCTTCACAAGCAATGGTTTGGCACAGGCCTCACAATAAAAAACCGGCAAGGGAACACCCCAAGCCCGCTGTCTGGAAAGACACCAGTCGGGCCGCTGCGCGACCATCGCGCTTATCCGGTTTTTAGAAACTTCCGGTATCCATTTGACATCCTCTTCAATTTTATCCAGCACCTGTTGCCTAAAACCGTCCTTATCAACATTCATAAACCACTGCTCGGTTGCCCGAAAAATAATCGGTGTGCGATGCCGCCAACAATGGGGATAGGCGTGAGAAATTTCTTCCGCATGCATTAAGGCCTGCTTTTCCTTGAGCAGATCAATAATTTTTCCATTTGCCTTAAAAACAAACTCCCCCTCCATTTCAGGAAACTCCGCTGTAAAACATCCATTGGGACCCACCGGATTGAATATTTCCAATTTGTTTTCCAACCCGACAACATAATCATCCTGACCATGCCCGGGTGCGGTATGCACACATCCGGTACCCGCCTCCAAAGTCACATGAGATCCTGAAATGAGAGGTACCTCCCTGGACAAAAACGGATGTGTAAGCAAATGTCCGACCAGGGACTCCCCGGGAAATTCCGCTTCCAGCACATAGGGTTTTTTCATTTTTTCCCAGTTGGCATGAATCAACTCTTTGGCCAGAATATAGTGATCGCCTTCCGATTCAATCAACGCATAGGTCAATTCAGGATGAATTGCCACTGCCCGATTGGCAGGCAATGTCCAGGGTGTGGTTGTCCAAATAGGCACAAAAACCCGGCCGGCCGGCTTTGCTCCCCAGGTTTCCGGCCATGCACCGGCCCACTCAAAACGTACTGTCACCGAAGGGCTGGTATGATCTGAATATTCCACTTCCGCCTCAGCCAGTGCACTTCGGCACTGGGTACACCAGTAAACCGGTTTTAGACCACGATAAATAAATCCCTTGAGAGCCAACTCCCCAAACATCTTGACAATCGATGCCTGATAAAGAGGATGCATGGTTAAATACGGATTGTCCCAGTCCCCGAAACCGCCCAAACGTTTGAACTGACGTCGTTGGTGATTCACAAATTTCTCTGCATAAGCGCGGCACTCGCTCCTCACACGGTTGCGGTCAGCCGCCTCGTCTTGGGTGAGCTTTTCCACCACCTTGTGTTCAATCGGCATCCCGTGACAATCCCATCCGGGAACATAAGGCACATCAAAACCGCGCATACTCTTGTACTTTATGATAAGGTCCTTGGAAATTTTATTAAAGGCTGTGCCGATATGCACGTCCCCGTTGGCATAGGGCGGCCCATCATGCAAAATAAATTTCGGCCTGCCGCGGCTGTGCCTACGAAGCAGGCTGTAAATATCCATTTCCTCCCACTTGGCTTGCATGGCAGGCTCTTTGTCATTAAGGCCTGCCTTCATGGGAAATTCCGTTTCCGGAAGATTCATCGTATCGCGATAGTCCATTGAACGCTCCATTGGTAGAAATGATTAGATTTTGCCTATAGTATCACCGGACAACCTGCCTGTCAACGCATGCCGTCAGACCGCATATGAAATCCCCTGTTTTTCCGGCGCATCACTTATGCTCTGAAAACGCAGAATTGTTTTTTCGCCTGAAAATAACAAATCCTTGCTTTTGAAGACTTTTTTCATACTGAGAATCATTGGCCATGTCCCGGTAGTGTGCATCGCGGGACTCCTTTGTCATGGGAAAGGGGTTGCCTTCCAGATCCCAGATGACGGTCTGTGCTTCTCGAGTCATTTCGGGCAGGACCTGAAGTTTGGGGCAATACTTGAGATGAGGAACCAAATTTCCCTGTGCTGCGACAACTTGATTACAGTCAATTTGCCGGACAATCGCGCTGCCCGTACGATGCCGCGCAACCACTTTGTCAGGTTTATATATATGTAGATTAAACACCACCAAACCGGCTGTCAGAACGGCCATCATAATAGGGCGAATTTGTACAGGTGTCCACGTCTGAAAAGTTCTAATTCCAAAAATCAGCGCAAAAAACACAAAAGGAATAACCGGTGCGGCATAATAAAGCATGAGATTCGATTGCAATGGGTTGGCACTGCTCAGGTTGATCAAAAGCGGTGCCGCCGCGAATAATCCCCACAAATGCAAAAACGGTATCCCAAACAAAGGCAGAAACATACGTAGCAGACTTGATATATTGAACACAATCCTTTTGCCTGAGTGCCAGCTATCAAAAAATGAATATCCCATTATATTCCAGCCGCGATTGTCAAACATACTAATCACCAGCAGCGCCATAACAAACCAAATTACGGTGATTGCCATGACCCATGCCCCTGTCTTGCGATGTTTTTTTTCAATCATTGCAATCATGCCAAAAAAGAAGAGATAAATTGGCACATCTTCTTTGCACATCAATGCCAACACAAAATAAACCCAAAACCATCGGCGCTGCTGAAGAAAATGCATGAGCATCATCAAAATGATAAAAGGCATGAACATCTCAACATGAAATTCATATAAAAGGCCGTGTACCACATGCCATTGATTAAAATAAATCAGCACCATCCAAAATCCCATTTCCGGGCTTTTGAGTATGTCTCGGGCAATCCGCCACAACGGCCATGCCGCCGCAACCACAGCCAAAGACTGGAGGACCAATAAAAATGCTGCGTTTTTGAACACGCCATATATCGGAACCAGCAAAATCAGCAATGGACTGAAATGTTCTTTAAAAAAAGAAGCCTTCCAAAAAGCGACATACAACCATTTGCCCTGCCAGGTGGCATGCAGGGCATACTGAAAAACCGAAAAATCATGCGCGTTGATGTTGAAGGAATAATATTGGGCGAATTTCAGCCATAAGTAGAATAGGAAATAGAGACCTGCCAAGATGCTGGTAAAAACACCCCATGGGATGGCGATATTATTTTTTTTGACAATTCGATGTCCCCAGAAAAGTGCGGCCGCGCCCAATCCAATTAAAATGACACGATAAATAAGCATGATTGCGCATCCTTGATTTATTTGCGACGACGCACAGTCAAACCGGAGGTCGTGACAAAAATATCAAACCGCTCGCCGGGCCGGGCCGGACGGGAAACGGCATTACCATAAACCGCATCAACCAAAGGAAAACTTTTTCCATAGTGCGAGAGAAATCCCCAAATAATATCCGTCCCATTGGCAAGGGCATAGGCGCGATGTGGTTTTTGATTTTCATCCTTTGCGCGGATATACGTCCCTTTGATTTGATTGAATCGGTAACCCGTATGCAATCCCAGCAAATTGACATTGGGATGCCATTTCAATATATGGGCACTGATCTCCCATTGATCGCCGTACAGACTAAATGTTTGCGATTTTCCAATCCGGCCTTTCTCTATCTTGGTCAGACTCACGACCATAAACTGCTCCTGCGAATTCCAGGCCAGACATTCCACAATGCCCACCTGATCAGCCCGGGTAAAGGCAACATATGTTTTAACTGTCATGCCGCCGAGAATGCCCGTGGTGCCGATAAAAACCAATAACAGCGCACCCAAGAGCAACATGCTTTTCCGACCCGGTGCCAAGCGTATTTTTCGTGCCGTTAAATTTTTTTTCCGGAAAAAATAACGATAAAAATCAGTCAGCGTACGGGCCGCCAGGACCAATGCCGCCAACAGTATCACACTCCCTACAAAAATAAGGCCATTGCCCGCTTTTAACATCCCCAGTAGATCAAAGTCCAATTGCATGCATTAACCGCCTATCTACCGTCCAACTACCGAAAAACGATATTTCAAATCTTGACAATCCGTCACGCACTCGTTTGCAGCAGAGACGGTAATGCTTCCCACGTTTTAATAAACTGTTCTCCGGTTTGCATGTTTTTTACTTCAACCGACTCCGAATCGGTCGTGGATACCATCAATGCAAACCGCGCTCGCGCTCGATCCGCTTTTTTAAACAGCGCCTTCATACTGCGCGCTTCATGCTCGAATCCGACTTTGCACCCGGCACGACGCAGAGCGAGAACCCTCAAAAAAATTTTCTCCAAATCATTTCCCGGCGAAACAACAAAAAAATCCAAGCCCGTTTTCTCCCAAGTATCCGCCGGTACTAATGCCAACAAACGCTCCACACCGAGGGACCAACCTATGGCCGACGTCTTTGGCCCGCCCAATTCCCGGACCAATCCATCGTACCGCCCACCCGCTGCAACCGCATTTTGTGCGCCCAAATCGCTCGACACCACTTCAAAAACGGTTTTGGTGTAATAATCCAGTCCGCGCATCAAACGCGGTTCCAACGAAAAACGGATACCGGCCTTCTCAAGCAGACGCAAAACCGAACCTTGATGTGTCCTGCAATCCTCACACAATGCTTCCTGAATTGAAGGCGCCGATCGCATTGCCGCGCGGCAGTGCTCTTTTTTACAATCAAAAAGTCGCAAAGGATTTTTAGCGACCCGAGTCTTACAGTCTTCACACATATCTGATAATCTATCCTGACTATGTTTTCGTAATTTTTCAATATACGCCGGTCGGCAAACCGGGCAACCCACTGCGTTAATTTGAAACGTCAGGGTATGCAGTCCAGTCTGAGACAACAACGCTTGCAAAAGAACAATTGCTTCACCATCCGCGAGGGGTGATTCAGACCCCAACAACTCGATCCCAATTTGAGAAAATTGACGATAACGCCCCTTTTGGGGACGTTCATAACGGAACATGGAACCTATATAGTAATACCGCTGCATCCCGGGATTTTTTTTATGAATTTCGTGCTCCACATAGGCCCGCACAACCGATGCGGTCGCCTCGGGTCTTAAAACCATCTTTTTTTCCCGCTCACCGGCCGCCGCTTCATCTTGATCTTTGGCAGGAACATAAAACATTTCTTTATTAACAATATCCGTCCCCTGACCAACGCCGCGCTCAAAAAGCACAGTGTGCTCCACGACCGGTGTTTTTATTTCGCCAAAATAAAACCTTCCGAACAATTGGCGCGCCAATGTTTCCAGCCGGAATATTTTCTCCGCTTCTTCGGGAAAAACATCTTTCATCCCTTTGACACTTTTAAAATAATAATTTTCCAACATAATTCAACGGACCTGCTTTAATTTTTTGTTTTTAATTTTTAAAAAAATGGGTTCGCGGCGAATTTCCCCATCAGGAGAAATCCTAATCCTGCCGGTCATGCCTGAAAAAATTTTTACAGCTGCCAGCACCCTCTGAAAATCTTCCTGATTGGCATTGGGCCGGACGATTTGTTTCAAAACATGGCTGATTAAAAAAAGCGCGTCATAGGCTTGAACCGCCAGCACGGTCGGCTGGACTTTGTAAAGATTCTCATAGCGCATTACAAATTCTTGATTACGTTTGGACGGCGCATCCGGCCAATAACCAGTGGCAAGCACAGCGCCATCAGTCTCTCTGCCCGCCTGCCGAAAAAACTTCCGCGAAAGCCAGGCATCGGATCCGAAAACCGCAGCCTTCAGATCGTAAAAAGCCAGTTGCGATGCAACCAGCACCGCATCCCGGGCAGATACCGGCAAATAAATTGCTTCCATATCCTTAACATTTTTATCCGGCGGAATGCTCTTGATCCAGGTTTCCTTAAAACTTTTTTTGACCGCACCGCTGGCGGCATGCACCAACCGGGCTTTCACGGTATACCGAATTGGCAGTGGTTCTCCCGGTAAGTGAACTGTCTCTTCCCCGACTTGCCGGATGCTGCCGACAATGAGATAGTCCGCATTGAGGGCTTCGCCAATTTTCCGCCATTCATATTTTCCCAGACCCAGGGTGGACAAACCAATGGATTTTATCCCCTTAAATGTTTTCGCCTGGGTTAAAACCTCAACTCCGTTACGCGGTGCCAATGCATAAGATATTTTTTCAGTGAACAATTTCCCCAATCCTTCGCGAACTGTCCGGTCCCCTTCCTCGGCAAAGCGAATAATCGCGACCCGCTTTTCCGGCAAAACCACCGGGGTCGCCGGGGGCGTGGGATCAATGACTTTAGGAACCAAATACTGCTGAGAGGTATAGCTGATTTTTTCGACAATCCGTTCCATCTGTTTCCGTTCACGTACAATCAAATCTTTCAAATAACCGGGATCCACACCACCCAATGCCATCATTTGTGTTTTAAAATCCGTCGCACCGCGGGAATATTCCAACCGAGCCACAATTTCGCCACCCAACGCTTTGACCTTTTCGGAAAACGCCTCTGCCAAAGAACGGTCATACGCCGCCTCGCCATTGAGAATCCCTATTTTTTGAAGATTCTTTCTCAGCACAACATACTCCGCCATGGCTTCACCCTGATCCTGATTGGTTAACATATAGCGGAACAAAAAAGGTGAGTGGGCGGCCAGTCCGGGCTCAGCTGCGGAGGTGGTTAATACCGTCACTTTTTTACGCTTGAGTTCCGGAACGAGGGCTTTCACCGACTCTGATAATGCCGGCCCAATAATCGCAATAACTTTCTCCGTCTCCGCCAAACGTTTGAAACCCGCCACAGCGCCGGCGGTGGTTCCCGCTGTATCCACCACGGCGAGTTTCAAATAATCATTTTCATCACGGAATCGATTAATTTCATCCAGCGCCAGTTCCAGACCATTTTGAATGGTTTTACCATAAGGAGCATAGGACCCGCTCAAGGGTAATAAACATCCAATCCGTGTACGGTTTACCGGAACAATCCGGACCGCTTTTTCCATGAGTTCGCGCGCGACGTCAACAAACGCACTCAGCGGATACTGCTTAAGAAATTGTTCGAAAAATTTTATTGCCTGGTCCGGATTTCCAAAATCGAGATTCCGTTTACCAATCACAAACAGCGCCTGTTCAGCCCATGGCGTTTTCTGATACGTAACCCGTACTCGGGCTAATTCCGAAAGACTCAATTCGTCATTGATGATTTTGTGCACCAATTGATTTGCCGCAGTTTGCATGGCGGTTTGTTGGGGATAATTTTTCTCCAGCTTAGCCAAAAATGCCAAGGCAGCAAGATTTCGTTTCAGCTTCACTTGCGCTCGGGCAGTCATAATGCCGGCTGCCGGCGCCCAGCTTGAGTTGGGATATTTTTTCAAAACAGCTGAAAATTGCTTTTGTGCCTGATTCCATTGCAGGCGATTAAAGGCGTCCTGCGCAATCCAAAATTTAGCCTGATCAACGCCGGGCGAATAAGGGCTTGCTGAAATTTGTGCGCGATAGGATTCCAATTCCTGTTTCTCAACCGGAATATAAGGATAGCGTAAAATTGCGGTTGGTGTTTTCTCCAAATAACGGGGTGCACACCCATTATTCAAAAACAGAAAAACCGGAATCATTGAGAAAAAAAACAGTTTTAAAAACGGTTGACGCGCAAAAATGGCATTCACTGGACTTTTGGCGTCTCCGGCTTCTTTTCGAGAATAATTTCCACGCGTCGATTTAATTGACGGCCTGTGGGAGTGTTGTTGGTCGCAATCGGCCGGGCACTGCCCAATCCAACAGCCATCATGCTGTCAAACGGAACACCTTGTTGCTGCAGATAATTCAAAACATTTTCAGCCCGGGCCTGCGAAAGCGTATTGTTGGTTAGGTCGCTGCCCGTGCTGTCTGTATGCCCTTCTATTTTTACCTTATATTGAGTATAGTTTCTTACAAACCCAGACACCCCATCCAATGCTGATTTGGCACCTGCCCGTACCTTGGAGCTGCCGGTATCAAAAAGGACTTTCCCGGACAAACTAATGACCAGCCCTCGCGCCTCCATCGTAACATTCGCATTTTTTATCTTCTTGGCTTCTTCCATCATTTTCTGAAGTTCTTCGCGCTTTTTTCTTTCCGCTTCCGCTTGTTTTGCAGCAGCTTCAGCCTGCGCTTGTGCAAGCCGTTTGTCTTCCTCGGATTTTTTTATCTGGTCCTTGACACGCTGGATTTCCGCATTTTTCACGGTCAATGTCTGCAGCATGGTCTGCTGTGTTATCAAGGCCTGCTGTGTGGTTTCATACTCTTGCTCTGTAATGCGAACCCGCGCATGGGCTTCAGCAACCTCGGCATAGGCTTTGGCCTCAAAGGACAATTCCTCCACTGTGGCGATACTTTGATCCGCTGAAAAAGCGCCTTCCGCCTGTTCCAGGCGTCGTCTGGCTTCCTGATATTCGTCCGGTATCATAATATCCGCTTTGACTTCTTTAGCACTCGAAAGTGCAGAACGAGCATCAATCAGCGCCTGTGGCACAATTGTCGGCACAGTGGCACACCCCAGCATGGAAAGAATAAACACGGAGCTTAACAGCAACTGAATGGACTTTCTCTGCTTCATGGTTTCACCTCCACCGGTGTTGTTGCTGTTGGTGTCGGTTGCCCACTTGAAGACGCCGGATTCGTTTGTGACGCCGGTACCACGGGTACCGTTGGTACCACGGACATTGTCGGCACCGCCGGTTTCATATAGGTTTCAGTCAGTGCACGTACCTTGGCCAATTGTTGTTTTACTTCCACAAGTTTTTCCTCGGATTTTTTCTGCTCGGTCTTTGCTTTGGCAACCAAGGCGTAAATGGTTGCCTTCTTGGAAAAATCAAATGCCCGCTCAAACGCCTGGTTGGCATAGGCATCACGCGCAATGGCAAGTGCATCCTGGGCATGGCGAAGATCCTGAGATGCATAGGCTTTGGCATCCATTTTTTCAGCAGTTTCCACCGCGACCCTGGCATTGGTCATCTGTTCAACCGTTGATCGCGTATCCACCGTGCCACATCCTGTCGATAAAATAGATATCATGCCAACAGCTGCAAAAAAATAAAATCGTTTTTTCATGCCTTTCGCCTCCAAGCAAAATAATAGTACAACGAATTGTACAGTTTTTCTTCTGCATATTATAAAACGATATCCATAAAAGATGTAGAAAAAACATAAATACATCACTGATTTTTCACGATTGAATAAACTGCCGTAAAAAAATAAAACCCATAAAACAAAACGGTGAAGACCTAAATAATTTATTTAGGTCTTCACCGCATAGATAAATTCTTCTTAATTATTCAGCTTTTTCGTCGGAACCGGCAGGAGCTGCTTCTGCTGCTGGAGCTGCTTCTTCCGCTGCAACTGCTCCTTCTTCTGCTGCTGGAGCCATCTCTTCAGCCATAGGAGCCGCTTCTTCAGCCTTTTTGGGTGCGCAACCCGCAACCATCATCATTGAACCGCTAAATAATACTGTCAGTAACAAGGCTAAAACTTTCTTCATAATTATGTTTTCACCTCCTTCTATCCTGAAATGTGATAGATTTCCTTTTCCTGATAGGAAACAGATGTTGAGAGTTTACCGTCCGTTATTTGTTTTGTCAACTTTTTTTGTTGCTAAAAAAATAATATAAATTGTATCTATTCTTAATAAAGATCCATAGGCTTATCCGGCATTCGCCGAACACAGTACGCCGGGCAGGCTGCCCCAACCGAAAAATTACCGTTCCTGCTACGCTTCGCAGCCCATCGTGTTCGCGTGGCACGATGAGCGTAAACCTATAAATTTTCATTTTTTCTTGTCAATAACACGCCTGGTTTCACGGGCAATCATGTATTCTTCTCGTGTTGGTAAAACCAAAATCTTTACTTTGGCAGACACTGTATGAATAAATCTTTCCTGCGAAATTGTACCGGCGTTTTTGCGCTTATCGATTTTAATGCCAATACCAAAAAGCCTTTCACATATTTTTTCCCTTAAATAAGGACTTTTTTCACCAATTCCTGCTGTAAAAACGATGGCATCTGTCCTGCCTAAAATAGCGTGGTAAGCACCGATATATTTTTGAATACTATAGATAAAAACATCCAAACTAAGCCGGGCTCTCCGGCTCCCTTTTTCCGCCTTGGCAAGCACTTCGCGAAGATCATTGGAAACACCGGACAAACCTAAAATACCGCTTTTTTTGTTTAAAAGCTGATCAATTTCCCGCACACTTAGTTTTTCCTTTTCCATTAAGAACGGTACAATGGCCGGATCGATATCTCCACACCGGGTTCCCATAACCACACCTGCCAAGGGGGTTAATCCCATGCTGGTATCGACACATTTCCCGCCTTGAATTGCGGAAATGGAAGAACCATTTCCCAAGTGAAGGGTGATCAAATTCGTCCGATTCGCCGGTTTACGTAAAATGCGGATGGCTTCTTGCGTAACATATTTATGCGAAGTTCCGTGAAAACCGTATTTCCGGATATTGTGCTTTTTCATGAGCTGATGGGGCAGCGCATAAGTAAAAGCATGTTCGGGCAGGGTCTGGTGGAATGCCGTATCGAAAACCGCAACCTGGGGGATTTTCGGAAAAATCGTAAGGCAAGCCTCGATACCCGCATAACTCACCTGATGTAACGGAGCCAAATTTCTACCAATGGGATCGTTGATCACGCTTTGATTAACCAATACAGCGTCGGCATATCTGGGACCGCCATGCACAACCCGGTGTCCCACCGCTCCAATCGCACAATGATGGGCAATCACCCCGTCTTCAACCAGCGAATCAACCACAAGTTTAATCGATTGCCGATGATTGGCCACAGCAACCGATTGGGAACGTTTTTTTCCATTGGAGACGGTGCGTGAAAAGGAAGATTTTGCAGTTCCAATCCGGTCCACCAATCCTGCAGACACTTCCCGGTCTTGATTGAATAAGGTATACTTAAGAGACGAACTACCGCAATTAATCACCAGAATAAGCACACTATTTCCCCCTAAACCGGTTTCACCCTTGAAAATAAACATCCCTTGTGGAAAAAAACGGCAAACCCTGAAAAGTTTTTTAGAAGTAAAGAATTGCCCGAAGCAGAATTAAAAAACCTTTGCCTTCGTTCTCAGCCAGTTTAAGATTTTTCTTTGCCTGAGTATAATTTTCATTAATTGCCAAAGCGCGTTTAAACTCATTAATCGCCCGGTTAAATAAAAACCTGCACTGAATGAGGTAGGCCACACCCAGATCATTGTGGATGTCAACATAGTGCGAATGCTTTTCCAGTATTTCTTCAAGCCGAATAATATACTGTTCGGTGGCTCTGCGGTCAACACCTTCTTCTCCGTACTTTAAACGCAGATAAAATTCATGGTAAATTTCACTGCCGGTTTGCGACAATACTTCTGTCTTCGCTTCAATCAGCGCTTGGCGGGCCTCGTCGTACTGCTCCTTGCTTAGATAATTTTGCGCCACTTTAAAAAACTGATTGTTTAAGTAAGCATTGAATTCAACTGCCTTATTTAAATTTCGGGTGATACGCTGCTGCACGTCTTCCGTCGGCGTACCGTTGCCTGCCACTTGCGACACAAGACATAATCCAATATTAAAATAGGCCTCGGCATATTTTCCATTAATTTCAATGGCGTGGTTGAATTCCTTCTGCGCATCCTCAAATTCCCCGGATTTTAGTAACGCAAGCCCATAATTATTATGCAGATCAGGATAGGTTGGTTTGAGTTCGACGGCACGTTTAAATACCTTAAGCGCCTCGGCATGCTTTTCTTCCAGTAAAAGAGCCAGACCCAAATGATTCAAAACCGGCGCACTCTCGGGAGAAAGTGAGAGTGCGCGTTTAAATTCAGCGATGGTTTCCCTGCCCATACCATTGTGCAAAAAAACCAACCCCAGTTTATGATTGGAGTCAACATTAGGTTTGACTTCCAGTTTAGCGGAAATCTTCATGAGTTCCTGCAAACCATTGACTCTCTCATGATGCTGCAATTTGACCCGTTCCATAAGGTTTTCATCACTCAAAGCAGGATCATAGGGAATCTCACGTGTATTGATAACTTTGTCTTTATCATTCAGATTAATCACAATCCTCCGGATCGAATCAAAATTCATGGTCCGAACAGTATAATCATATTGTTTACCGTGGATTGTTGATGTAAAGCTAAACCCACTCAAGAAACGTCCCTCCAATGCATCATTAAATATCTCTGGCAAATTTAAAACGATTTTTTTTGGACCCGAGATTGTTATATTTCAATTCCGCCCGGACTTCTCCCCAACTAACCTTGGGTTGCGATCCGCGGCGGAAATTTAATTCATTTTTCAACTTCCAGGCTCCCCAATCAGGATGTGCCTTGACCAAACCCCGAATACGGTCAATCAACGGCAGCAAAGACGATGATGGCTTCTTGGGCGCTCCCATTGCCGGCTGTGATGCCGCCGCAGGTTGCACCACTGAAACCGGAGACGGCGCAGACGCTGCTGCCGGTCTGGTAACCTGCGGAGCAACGGGTCTGACCGCGGCCGGAGTAACGCGGGGTGCAACCGGCTGAGGTGCCGGGTTGGGTGGTGGCGCGAATTTGGCCGGCGCTGCGACGACCGGTTTCGGCTGAGATTTTTCAACCGGCGCTGTTCCGGGTTCAAAAAGCCTGACGGCATCGGCAACCGTGTTCGCTGATGTCAGAATGGTTGAAAACTCAAGCAACTCATAAACTTCATTGACTGTTTCGGACATCAAAGCAAGTTTTAGATCACCGTGATGGGTCCGGATATTTTTAATCTCAGAAATAAAAATACCCCAGCCGGCTGAACTGATATAATCAACACTTTGCAGATCAATAATAATTTTATAGTGCTGCTCCCGAAGCAGCCCCTGGATCACCCGCTCCAATTCTCCTGAAGTGGTCGTATCAATGTATCCCGAGATTTTGACAACATAGAGATCCTTTTGCGCTCCGGTCGTTTCAACGGCAATTTGAATACCTTCCATAGATCGACTCCTTTTTATCGTCCAGATAATATCATACCAAAAGTACGCTAGTCAACTTTCTTCTTGGCAACATACTCTTCACGCTCTTCGCGCGTTGAAAGCCGCAACCGTTTCAACTCCTGATAAACCATTTTGGGAGATAGCTTTACTTTCCCCCGCTTCATCTTAGCCAAGTCTTCTGAAATTCTCTTGGACCCAAATAGGGGATTTCGCATTACCGCGTCAACAATCTGCTGGCGTTCGGCTAAAGAAAGCTGCTGCATCTGAACATCTTTTCTGGCGATATTGCTCCGCAAGGCCTTGATCCCATGCTTGTCCCGTAATTGCTTCAGTCGGTAATAGGTTGTTGTCGATACATTTAAGTGTCGGCAAGCCTCGCGAACCGACACACCTTTTTCTTCAACCAAATAGAAAAGTTTCCGGCGAAGATTGAACTGCACATCATCCGCCATCATCTTCTCCTTCACCGCCACACAGGTGATGTCATCATTTTGGGGATAGTCCTCAGTAAACGTGACAATATCATCAGAAAGTTTGCCGATAAAATCCTCGGCAGAAAGCTTGTGATTTTGTTTCATAAGATCAATCAGGCGCTGTTCACCATACTGTTCCCGCCGGGGATTCATGGCTTCGGTAATACCATCTGTATAGACCAATAATAAATCCCCTTTTTTCAATTTGACGCTTTCCTGTGTCAATGATTTCCTAAAAAGATCCGGATTGGGCAAATCAATTCCCAATGGAAATCCGCGGGGTTTTAAAAAATAAACTTCTTCATTTTCTTCACGATAGAGGATCATCGGATTATGGCCGGCGCTGGAATAATTAATCACACGCCGCCGTGCATCTAAAATAATGTAAAACATGGTGACAAACATGCCTTTTTTCATATCGCGGGTCACAAAAGCATTCACTTTATCCATTACCTCGGTTGCGTTGTGGTTGCCCCGCGCCTCCAACCGCAAGGCGGTCCGAATCATGGTCATCACCAATGATCCGGGAATCCCTTTACCGGAAACATCCGCGACCGCCACGCCTAAAACATTATCATCGACCCAGACAAAATCAAAATAATCACCACCGACTTCTTTGGCACTCCGGTAATAACTCGCGACCTCATAGCCCTCAATTTTCGGCAACTCACGCGGCAAAAGTGTATGCTGAATTTCCTGCGCCACCTGCATTTCCTGTTGGAGACGCTCCTGCTCAAGCAGGTTGTGCTGGGCGGCATTAAATTTCTGCGTCATCTCATTAAACACATTGGCAATCTGCCCAAATTCATCATTGCTCTGAATCATAATCCGATGATCCAGTTTCCCCTGGCTAACCGCCAGCATCCCATCGGTCAATTTCCGGATTGGCGCAATTAAAAATGCCATTAGAAAATAGGCACCTGAAGTACTTACTGCCAGAGCAATGAAAAAAATGAGCACTGCGTTTTTTCGGCCGGTCTTAATATCTTGTAAAATAGCGTCTTCCAAAACACCGATATGTGCAGTTCCCAGCCGCATATCCCCCAGATAAATCGAAGCACTAATGTTGTGCACCTCTTTTTTATTTCCATCCTGAATACTTTGAATAACCGTCTCTTGTTTTTTCGGAAGCTTGAATCCCGGTCCGGGTGTAAATGATTTGAACATTTTTTGAGTAACCGAATGGGCATAAATCAAATTTTCATTATCCACAATAAATGCATAGGCCAGTTTGGTATTGGTCTGCACCATGGTTTTCACCAGCCCGGTCAAGTGAAGGTCATCATGTTTGAGCAGATAGTTCTCCGAATCCTGCGCAAGCCGCCTGGTGGCTTCCATGGCGCTGGAAATAATCTCACTGCGCATCGATTTTGCCTGATTGGAAAACATATAAGCAAAAATCACAAGCACCAAAACAGCCACCGAGATGGTTACAGGAAAGAGATATTTAATACTGACACTGCTCATCCGGCGTTGCTTTGGCTGCGCAACCGCCGACGTTGTTTCCGCGGATCCCTCCGGCAGAGCCGGTACCTGTCCGATTTTTTTTCCTCCGGCTTTAACCTTTTTCAACAGGCGGAGTCGATTGCCCTGCCGGGTACTTTTATAGTCGGCATCATCCATAAGCTTACGGATAAACCAAATACCCAATCCACCCCGCTTGCCGATCTCTACATAACGATTAAGATCCGGAGTTTTGGATTTTTTCCATTCAAAACTTTTCCCACGGTCAATAACAACAACTTCCATTTCATCGGTACGCCGTAAAACTTCCAGTTTTAAACTACCTGGTTCCATCCCTTTGTAGGCATGACGCACCACATTGGAACACGCTTCGTCCAATGCCAGTTTGATGTTATTGATTTCATGTTGAGAAAAACCGGTTTCAACCGAAACCTGGGTGATAAAATCCCGAATCTCACCCAAATGACGTTCCTCGGCCGTGACTTCAATCTCGTATTTTTGTACAACCGGTTTTTTAAATAACTTGGAAAGAATTCCCGCCAATGTCTCTTTCCCCTCACTCTCGTTTGTCCTCAACAGCTGCCTGCCCTAAAAAACGGTACGCCCATAAAAATCCACGGACTTACCCGGCATTCGCCGGACAGGCTGTCCATCATGTTCGCGCTAGCACGATAAAAAATCGCTTATATTTTAACCACATTGCCGTTTCGGAAACAAATCAATTATTTATTTTTTTTTACAAATTATTCCCGGATGACACCACTTTTGTATTTCACCGTTTGGGAGGATTGCCGGAATCCTGATTTTCTTCTTGTTCAACCGTCTTGGTAACCGCTTTCAATTTGGCAATGCGCTCCCTGGCTTCCTCGATATTTCTAAGCACCAGCGCATTGTTCGGTTCTTGTTCCAGTACTTTTTGCCAAACAAGAATTGCTTTTTCAAATTCACTGGCAATATAAAAATCAATCCCTTGATAATAAAGTTGGAAATTTTTCTCACTCATAAACTGTACTGTGGTCTTATCACCGGAAAGCCGTTGACGTGTACGCGAAAGGTACAACGGCAATTCCAAATACTTGGGATCATATTTTTCAACGGTTTCAAATTCCACCAATGCTTGCTGGTAATTTTTTCCCATATAATCTTTAATTCCCTGGAAATAATGCATAGCCTTAAAATATTCATCCGTCACTGCTGCTTTGCGTTTTACTGTCTGACGCCTTTTTTCTGCTGTGATCAGACGTTTTTGTTTGGCCAGCATTGATTTTTTTTCACGACGGTGCTGTCGGGCCACGGATTTCATAGCTTTATTCATTTTTTTCCGGGTCGTTTCCACCGCAGCCTTGGCACGCCGTTCCGCCTCCCGGTCCATTGCTTCCGCTCTTTGTTTCTCACGCAAAGCACGCTGTTTAGGCAGCGGTGTACCAAAACGGTAAGAAAGTGTAAACCGGTGGGTCAATCCCAAGGCTTCTCCCGCCAAGGCGTAATCCAACAGGATGCCCGCATACCGCACCCCGCCCCCGGCTGTCCAGGATGAATTTGATATACCCCCGCGCAATGCCACCAGCTCGTAGAGGCTGTATTCCAAACCCGCCGCCAGAATAGATTCACGCCAGGTTGACTTTTCCCAGGCCAGACTGCCAATTATTTTTTGTTTCAAGGTATCACGCGTTTGATAGGTATAGGCAATACCGGCTTTGGTATTTAGGGGTATCACATCCGTTGTTTCCCCGAGTTTCAACTGTGAACCCAACAGATTTTGAAACGCCAGTCCTAACGTCAACCGGCTCCAATCAAACCCGTTTTTTCCCGTCAAATCACGGGGAAACTGATAATGAAACCCCATGTCCATCCCGACTCCGGTATCAAAATCCCCCAACAGCCTTTGCTGATCAATTTTCACGGCAATACCGGCGCGAACATTCCAAATCAGGTCACGGCTGTAACCAATTAGGTATTCACGCATATCCAGACTGCCTTCCCCGCTACCAATAATTTGTGATTGTTCGTCACGCAAGACAACACCTTCGGTTGCCACCCGAATGGCCCCTACTGTAAATGTTCCCCAATCCAATATGGGATATGCCACGCCGAAGTAATCATACGGTGTATCAAAATACAGATCAATATGCATGGCAGCGATCTCGATTTGTTCCAATTGCGCCAAACCGCCCGGATTCCAAAACATAGCGGTCACGTCATCAGCAATTGCAACATACGCACCCGCCATGGCCAATGCACGGGAACCGGCTCCCAATTCAAAAGGATTATTGGTACCGGCATCTTCCGCTGCCATAACAGTGTGCTGTACGCCGATTACAATCACTATCATCATGAAAAAAACAATTGCTTTTTTCATCGCCGAGTCCTGTCCATACTTTTTCCAACTTCCCTTTTTATTTAAGCACTGCGATTTTCAGTACCAATTGCTTACTCTCGCCGCCTTGTACCGGTTTTATTTGTAAAACCGCAAAGTAAATACCATTGAGTACAATCTGCCCGCTGCCGTTTCGGCCGTCCCAAGTATAGCGAAATAAACTATTGGAAACCGGTTGAATCTGAGCCGGTACGATCACCTTGACCAACTGTCCTACGATATTATATATCTTAAGACTGACTTCCGCTTCCGCTTCAAGAAAATATTCTAAATCTGTGGACTGACGGCCGGCAATAAACGGATTGGGATAATTAATAAATGATTCGGCAAGTACGCGCGAACGTATCGCAACATCATCGGAAAACATCGGAAAAGTATCCGTGCTTGCCGAGCGCACCAGCATTGTGGTGCCATCCAGGAAACGCGACTCCAGGTGAGCCGCCTCTGAAATACCAATCCGCAGGGTCGCAATTGAAGTCACCGATGCGATGGTGATCTGTACATGTAATCGTCTGGTTTGTTCCGGATAGATAAGCAAACTTTGTGCCGGAAAGCTGATATATTGCGTGTCTCCGGCTGCGGGTATGCTGATCGCAGCCAGTATCGCCTGATTCTGACCATCCAGCACAGCAATATGTGAAATCGCTTGGTTAAAAGCTACTGCGTGTCCCTGATAGTCGCCGGCAGTCAAGGTCAAACCCATAACATCATACACCGAAGAACCGGAAGCATTGGGATTGCTAAGATTCAATGCGAGCATATCAATGTTGGACTCACCCTGCAAAGCGGTGATGGGTGCCAGCGATTGATGGTCCATCTCTAAATAAGGATCTAAGGAGTGAGTTCCGGCATCACAAGGTATCGGGCGTGTCGTTCCCGGCAGAATGAATGACGGCGTAAGAGCATTTGCCAAAATGGTAAACGTCTGTCCCGGCACCATCAATCGCGGCGTCACCACCGCCTCACCATTCACCAAATTCACTTCATTGGGCAATTCTTGCACATCGCCGACAGTCCCTGAGGGAGTCAAAATCAGTATACCATTAAGCGATACTGTCTGAAATGTACTCATATCAAGCACACGAATCGTAATTGTGACTGGGTAACCGGCAATGGCTGTGGCAACAGTCCCGGTATAACCGGGATTAACACCGGCAGTAAATGTTTCGTTGTCCGTAACCAGAACCAATTGGTAAACCGGCGTGGGTGTGGCTGTCATTGTAATCGTAGGGGTCGGTGTGATCGTACCGGTCTGTGTCCGGGTATGTGTGGCGGTGGCGGTTACGGTCACAGTAAACGTCAAACTTCCTGTTGGCGACGGCGTCGGCGTCGCCGAAGGTGTCGCTGTCATCGTCGCTGTCGGGGTCACGGTGGCTGTATGAGTCAGGGTTGCCGTCGTGGTTGCCGTATAAGTCACGGTGGCTGTGGGGGTCGGTGTATACGTCGGTGACGCAGTAAGGGTCACGGTTAAAGTGGGCGTAGCGGTCGGCGTCACCGTAAGTGTCGCCGTAAATGTCACGGTTGCAGTCGGCGTCGCAGTCGGTGTCATTGTAAACGTCGGGGTAAACGTCGGGGTCGCGGTTGCGGTTGCGGTAAACGTCGGCGTTGCGGTCGGCGTTGCAGTCGGGGTGGCGGTCATGGTAAACGGTGGTGTATCGGTTGGCGTGACCGTCGGGGTGGCCGTATAGGTCGGGGTCGCGGTCGGAGTATGTGTCGGTGTAAATGTCGGCGTAACCGTTGCTGTTGCTGTAATTACAGTTACATATTGTATTTTCGTAACCGGTGTTGTTGTTTGATAGGTTCCGTCATTGAGATAAGAATTCCAGTAATAAACGCCACCACTACCGGGCGCTGTGGCTGTAAGTGTAATACTGTCAAAAACACCGACACTCATGGGCGGTGTATACGTTATTTGAATTTGACTTCCCGCAAATGAAACCAGCCCGCCTAAAATATTAGAGGACGGTGTTGTCGGTACCGCCCATCCTGAAGGAATTGAAATATAAAGTGTATTAATATCACTATTGCCTCTTGCCACGACTGTATATTCATAGTTCTGGGTTTGATTGAGTAATGTCACATTGTCTTCAATATAGGCATCCGCCCACGGTGTATTGGTCGGTGTAACGCTTGGTGTAATCGTCGCAGTATACGTCGGCGTATACGTCGGGGTGGCTGTTGGTGTAGCAGTATAGGTCGGCG
>JAIORK010000034.1 GCA_021108215.1 bacterium
CAAAATTAAATTGGGAGAAATATCCCCGGCTTTTGACTAGATATCCATTACCATTATGATCCGTGATCCGGGACGTTGATTAGTATATTAGTATAGGAATTTTGTAAGTGGAGACCAGAATCACCTCATCAGTTTACTCTTCCACCTCTATCACCATACTCACCTCATCCTGATACCCGCAACTTTTACACAAAATCTTAAAATCCTCACCTGCGAAGGGCGGGGTATCGGGGGCCAGGGAGAGATCCGGCGTTCCGTCGGACCGGAATACAAAGCGTTTTACTTTTTTCGATCCGCAATGCGGGCAGCGTTTGTAGGGGAAAGGCTCGCCCAACGCATCCAAATGCTCCTCAATGATTTTTTCCCGGAATAAATCAATCACATTGGTCAATCCCAGCTTTTCCCTGGCATCATTGAGGACAAACTGGCGCGCGTCATGGGTTAGTTTGTCAAAAAGTGCTGTTTGGATATTTTTTTCACGGCGGAAGAAAAAATAAGCGATTCCCCAGCCCAGGGTAAACATAAAAATGAATTCCACGATGAACACCTCACTTGATTTCGAATAACTTGATTTTCGCACAACCGCAATGTTTGGGATAGTCATTTAGCAGGGGCACGGTGTGATGCAGCGCCTGCGGAGATATAATTCCCCCTTTTGAGTTTAGTTTTTTGACAGCCTTGACCGATACTATCGATGTTTCAAGGCATTTTGTTGAAATGATGTGTCTTTGTATGCTTTGGGTATTTTTCAAGGAGTCATGATGCCAAAGATTTTAATTGTTGACGATGATGAAGTCGCATTGGCCACAGCAGGGAAGATACTGGAGAACTGCGGCTATTCAATTGATTTGGTTCAGAACCTATGCGAGGCAAAACAGCGCATCTCTCAGACCGAGTATTCGGCGGTGATAACCGATATGAATATGCCGGATGCCAAAGAGACCTCAGCGATTGAGGTCTTGCACCAGCTCAAGTGTAACCTGGAAATTATTGTGGTTTCCGGTTATGGGACATTGGATGTTGCGGTTAAATGTATGCGTGCCGGTGCCAGTGATTTTCTGATCAAACCGGTATCACGCAATGAACTGGTTGATGCAATTGAGCGCGCTGTGGGACGCAAGGAAATCTCCCGGGAAAATGTGATGCTGCGCGGACTCAATGAGATGAAGGATAAATTTCTCACCTTAGTCTCACATGAATTGCGCACGCCGTTGACTCTGATTTACGGGTATCTCACCATTTTGCAGCGCCAGAGCGCCTCATTGAGTACGGATCAGGTGGATTTGCTTCAAATTATTATGAAATCCAGTAAACAGTTGATCAACATTGTAAACAATATCCAGACCATTGCGCAGGCGGATTCCGGGGAAATGAAGATCCATGTTCAGTCGGTGCTGCCCAGAAAACTGCTGGCAGATGTCTTGGCAGAGATGAAGGCGTCTATCAGTCAGCGCAATTTGGATATTCAGTTGGAAGCAGGCAAGGAACTGGAACCTTTTGCCGGGGACCCCATTCGTTTACATCAGGTGATTTCCGAATTGGTCCAAAATTCCATTCGTAATACTGAGGATGGCGGCCGGATTATTCTGGGCACGTTTAAGCGCGGGGAAAAAATTATCTTGTGGGTACGCGACACTGGCATCGGCATCCCGGCGGAAGAGCAGAGTAAAATTTTTGAACCTTTTTATGAAGTGGCCGATGTTAAGCAACATACCAGCAGTAATTCCCGTTTCGGCGGCGGCGGTATCGGGATCGGACTGCCGCTGGTCAGGCGGGTAGTGGAGGCACATGGCGGGACGATTGAACTGGACTCGACGCCCGGCCGAGGGACCACCATTGAGCTGTTCATGCCGGTTGGCACTATTGCGCAGAACACACCTGAATTTACCGACAAATTAGATTAATTTTTTTTCATTCTTGTTTAAATGAAGTAATCCAGTACGTGATAATGCCGGTTTTTTTAAAAAACAAGCATTCCAACCGGCATAGCAACAGGATGTTTTGTGAATTAGGTCAGTAGTGATTTTTTTCGTTTGTTATTCTTATAACTCCTTTTCAAATTGTCAGATGAGTTTTTTCATGCTAGAATCGCCCGATTTTACAGACAAGGATGGCAGGTCATGGCATTGCGTGTGTTGCTTATCGTTGGTTTACTGGTTTTTTTAAGTTTGGTTTATATCGGGCTGGCTTTTGTCATGGCACTGATGCCGGGCAAAATCGTCTCGACTGTGACGCCGGCAGATTTTGGCATGAGCTATGAACGTGTGACACTCGATACTGAAGACGGACTCCAGTTGACCGGGTGGTTTATCCCCAATCCGGTATCCACTGCGGTGATCATGGTGGGACATGGGTATCCTTATGACAAGGGCAACATTTTCCCCAGTACAAGGTTTTTAGCCGGGCATTTCAATTTATTTTATTTCGATTTTCGCTATTTTGGCGAGAGCCAGGGAAAATTCACCACATTTGGTCTGGATGAACGCAAGGATATCGCGGCGGCCATGACTTATCTTAAGCAGCGACCGGGAATTGATGCCGGCCGGATCGGGCAGTTTGGATTTTCTCTTTCCGCAGCCGCCTTTATTCAGGCGCATCATTCGGATGTGCAAGTCATGGTGCTTGATGCGCCGTTTCTAAGTCTGGATGCCATGATTCGGGACCATTACCGCTATTTGATCGGACCCTTGAAATTACCGTTTGTAGTAGTCTCGAAAGTGTATGGCAGGATTTTTTTAAAACGCAATGTCGACCAAGCTTCTGCGTTTCGGGAGATTGACGGACTGATTTGTCCGGTGCTTTTTATTCACGGTGAGAAAGACAGTCAGATTCCGGCCTGGCATTCAAAAAAATTGTACGAAGCCTGTTCGGCGAAGGAAAAGGATTATTGGTTGGTCCAAGATGCTGACCACGGCGAGACCCTGGTCCGCGATAAAGCTGTGTACCAACAGCGTGTCAGTGATTTTTTTAAAAAATATTTGGATGTGGAGGCGAAGTGATGCAAAGCCAGATGGACGCAAGCACGATCACGCTTAGCAAATTGGAAGCTGTTATTTTTGATATGGATGGTGTGATCATCAATGGCATGCCGTATCATGCACAAGCCTGGCAGGAAACATTTCGCTCGGTGGGGTTGGAGATTACGCCGGAAGAGGTCTATGAACGCGAGGGTGAGGCCGGACCGGCAGCGGTGACGCATTTTTTGAATGAACGCGGCATAAATGCGACGCTGGAACAAGTCAAAGAAATGATCCGAAAAAAAGAGACACGGTATAAAGAAATTGCCCGGGTCGAGGTTTTTGCCGGAGTGCGCGATTTTCTCGATGCCCTGCATGCGCAGGGGAAAAAACTTGCCCTGGTCACCGGCACGGCACGGCATGAACTGGAGATCAGCCTGCCGGAGGATATCAAACAACGGTTTGAGATTATTATTACCGGGGATGCGGTCACGCGGGGAAAACCTGATCCGGAACCTTATCTTAAATCTTTGACTGCACTGGGGATTACACCTGATCAGGCGATTGTGATTGAAAATGCGCCCTTGGGTATCCGGTCAGCCAATGCAGCCGGCATGCGTTGTCTGGCAGTGGAAACATCGCTGTCTTGTGAACGTTTGACCGGCGCACTGCGTTGTTTTGACACGATTCAGGCATTGGCGGCATTTTTACTTTCAACCTGATTTTGTGAAAGTTGTTGACCGGAGACGACCTGTCGGGAGTTTTATTAAATAGTCGATACTGAAAAAATGTCTTTTCGGTCATTACGGGCATAATACTCAAAAAATTAATACTTTTTGAGTATTATGCCCGTAATGACTATTGTTGTTTTTTCAGGATTGGATATTTGCCAGTATTTATTATTTTTTTTAGGCTATTGTAAAGAAACGGGAATTCCATCATGAAATTCTTGGGTTGCCAAAGAAATCTGCTTATTTTATAATCCTATTTAGTAAAACATGGTTATTTCAAGGGCGAAAATATACGATAATTTTACACGTATAATGTTTGAAAATCGAACCAATCCAACAATAACATTATAAAATAATGGTTTTTTGACAATCGGACCTGCACGGTTTGCTTGAAAAGCAGTTTATCTATGCTATAATTTTCATTATTATATACAAAGTAAATAGTATTGAGAAAGAAGCCTATGCAGCAGATACGCCAGCCAAAAGTGGGTCCGATTCGCTTCTTGCAAAAACAGCAGCATAAACTGTTTCTGCGCACCACTGCGCTTATTTTATCCATACTTTTTCTCCTGCCTTCATTCACCTGGGCTTTTGAAACAGCCAACTATGCGGTACATCAAACCGGGCGGGTGAATGTCCGGCATCTGGGAAAATCCCTTCACCTGCCGGAGCGTTATGCACAGATTGACCGGGGATTTCAAGGGAATGACCGTCTGATTATTCATATCCAGGATTTACATTGCCATTACGAGGTACAGAAAAATATTGCCGGCGTGATCCGGTATTTGGCAGAGGAATACAATTTGCGTTTGGTTGGTGAGGAGGGCGCGTTTGATACTGTGAACCTCACCAAATTAAAATCATTTCCATTAAAAGAAGTCAGAGAGCAGGTTGGGGACTATTTTGTTCAACAGGGGAAATTGACCGGTGCGGAGTATTATACCGGCACAGCGGAAAAGCCGGTTCGGTTGGAAGGGATTGAAACCCCGGCACTTTATCTGGCCAGTGAGAAAGTGGTAAAATCTTTCCTGAATCAGGAGACACTGGGTTACTGTTATGATCTTCGCGAGCAGATGGATCTGCTCAAACCAACCATTTACAATTCGGCGTTGGCTGCTTTTGACCGCAAGCGCGTCGCCTATCGACAAAATACAATTGAATTGACTGATTACTGTGGTTTTTTACAAAAACAGGCGGGGAAACACAATCTGAGTTTTTCGCGTTACCCGAATATCACCGCGTATTTACAGGTCAAGTCTCCGGTCTTCGGACGCACGGTTGATGCAGACGCTTTTTACCGGGAAATCGATGCCCTGGACAGTGCGATACGGCGCAGTCTTTATACCAGCCAACAGGAACGCGAATTGGATGATTTTTACCATCGTCTGGATATTATTGAGAAGCTTTTAAATATTTCAGTCACGCCTTTCGAGCTTGCGGAATTTAGGAATTTCAGGTCCGCTTTTTTCATCGAACGCTTTACCCGGTTTATTGAACAAAATGTTGCAGGCGATGAGTATCATCTGGACCATTCGGTGTTTGAGTTGGACAACCATCTCAAGACAGTAGAAGATTTTTATCAGATGGCGCAGGAACGGAGCGTTCATTTTGTAGATAATCTTTCCCGGAAGATGGAACAGCAAAAAGAAAAAATCGCGGTCATGATTTCCGGCGGTTTTCATACCAATGAAATTTTAGCTGAACTCGAACGGCGGCGTTTTTCCTATGTCTCGGTGAAACCGCATTTTTCCCGAAATGATACTGTCAATCCTTATTTTAGTCTGTTGCAAAACCGGCAAACCCCGCTGGAAAAATTGTTGGCCAAAGATCAGAATATTCTGGCCTTGCGGACATCTTGTTTGGATGGGACCTATGCGCCGGATGCGGTTGTGCCCCTGGCGGAAATAGCCGACCTTCGGCAGCGGAATTTTGCCGCCAGGACGGAATTGATGCTGGAAAATGCAGCCGCAGTTGCCATGAAGATACGCGGGCTTTCATCCCGGGAGATTATCGAAAAAGTGGGAAGCCTATTACAGGGCTATGCCGCCAATGAGGCAGGTGTGGGGATTGACCTGGGTGAAGGCTTTGAGGAAAAAAATCGTGCGCTGGCAGATCAAAATTTGCTGGTGATTTCCAACCATCTGCGTGATGCCGATGGCGAAGCGGTGCAAACGGTTGCGGTTTGGGATCAAGCCCTGCCGCAGATAACCGAAATGGCAGGCAAGATTGAGCAAATTGATATCCGGAATAACCATTTTCTTTTTCTGCATGCCAATGCAGTCAATCAGGTGGTGGCCAAACTCCAGACCGCCCGGCAGCAGGGGCGGGTGTTGCAACGATTGGCTGCCGTGCTGCGAACAGGTCTGAGCGTACCGGTCCAATTAATCCGAACTGCGGGACAAAAGCGCTGGCAAGTACTGCGCAGTCGTGTTGCGGATTTTTTTGCAGCACCTGTCAGGGAAGCCGTCCAGGCCGGTTTGATTGGCAAGTACCGGGTTTTATCCGAACCGGTGTTTGATGCGGAAAAAGAGAGCGTCAGTTTTCAGGGATTCCATATTGAAACTGAAGCATTGGAGACGGTGACCCTCCGGGCAACCGTGATATGGGATGATCCGACTGCCTATCTGGAAGGCAAACTGGCCGTGCTGGATGAATGGCATGAGATGGATTCTCCCTTGCTGGAGAGAAAGGCGCTCGGTCTTTTGCCGCGTATCGCGGACTGGCTGGCGAATCAACATGAAATCCGGAAGATACTCATCCTTGATCCGGACAATCCCTATGGGATTCAGGGCATCGGTTCGGAAAATATGGTGGCAGTTTCCCAAAAACTCCAGCATGAACCCATGGCCTGGGTGCATGAAGTGCTCGAAGCCATGGTGGCATCAGGTGTGATCGGGATGGATGAACTTTTAGGTTATCTTGAGGACGATACCTGGTTTCGGGAAAAGATGAAACAACCGGGGCGCAGCAATCTGGAAAGCCATTATGCCATCCGGGCGATTCAGCATGAACTCAACGCCGGATATAATTACGATCTCAGCTACAATCTCAAAGGCAGGATGCCCCGCCAGGATATTTTAAGCAAAGTTAATGCTGCGGGCGTCGCGCTTGCGGATATTTCCGATGAGTTTTATTTTCAGCGTAGACAAGTCGCGACACTGGCAGAGGAGCAACAGTTGTTGGACCGGATGATTTCCCGTGCCCGGGAGCAACAGGAAGATTTGCAGACTGGAAAAATACGGGTGGAGCGGATGCTGGCAGAGGCGGAACGGAATTTTCGCACCAACCCTCTGCAATTGGATGCGGCGGAAAACCAGATGCGCAGCCGCGTTTTACTGGGGCGTCTCAGGCCAATGGATGCGGCCCTGATTTCAGAAATTGTGACATCCAGACTGGTTGCGGCTGTGTTGGAACAGGCGAAGACGGGCAGTGTGGATGGGTGGACCGAATTTCTACTGAAGCAAGGTATTTTTGAACTTGATTCGAAGGTTTACAATCAGGTGGTTCATGACCTGGGGCGGATCGTGGTTTTACGCCGGGAATTGGATTTGGAGCAACGACGTTTTGTATGGCAGCAATTCAAAACCCTGGTAGAAATGAATGGGCCGATTTCACAGCAAACATTGCATCACATGGCGGTTTTTTCCCGTAAAGGGTTGGGACGGAGTTTTATCCAGACCCGGAGCTTGGATGAGACGGGACGTTTTGAGCGCGCACTCATGAAAGATTATTACAGCCTTTTGATGAAACAGGATACGGGTAATTTGTTTGCCGGGGACCTCACGGTCATACTTGGGGAAGCGGACCGTGTCACTGATTTGACCCTTGGGGTGTTGGATATTTTGCTGACGTACCGGGCTGAAATAAATCGTCCCTTGGCTGATCGGGTTTTAGGGAAACCGGCCTGGCTGGCAGAAGTTATTCTGGACCTATTGGAAAATACGCCTGACTTAGACGCGCGGCGCCGGCTTCTGGTTTTTCTTGAAGGATTTTATCCCTATATCACGACGCCGGATGTTCATACACGTATCACAGAAATGATAAAGCCCCACCTGGAATTGACCGGCGGCCGATTGAGCAATGCCGCACGCTCTTATGAACTTGCCGAATCGCGAGGGGATATGGATTCTTTTTTGCGTGTATCTGATTGGGAAAATGAAATGAATTTGCTGGCAGACTACTACAGCGGATTGTTGAGCCTGATCGGAACCATGGCCATGGTCTCGCAGGATAACAGTTTGTTGGACTATTTAATTGATATTGCCCGGAATGATTCCTGGCATCCTTATGTACATGCTGCGATTGACAGCGAATTGGAACTTTTTATTGATGATGGACACGCATCCATCATGACGTTTTACAGCGATCAATTGACAAAAGACTGGTCCTTGCAGGATAAAACCCGGTTGCAGGAATTGCTTTTGGATGAAGCCGCTGATCAGGCAATTTTACGTTGGCTGGCGTCCCTGAAAGGACGGACCCGGGCCGGTGCCTTATTGCTGGCGCGGCATCAGATGCGTAAAGCCCTGCTGGAAAAAATACTCTCGCCGCAATCAAAACTGGATGATCGTCTTCGATTGAGTGCATTGGTGATGTATAACAATCACTTTGTTACTATAAACGAACCGGCAAGTCAGCAGGCATTTTTTGACATCTGGAATAGTTTTGAAGGTCCGGCAGGAAGCGGGATTGATACGACGGTGAAGCGGTTGGTGGCGGATAATCAGCATGTCATCGGCATGGTTCGGGATGTCTGGCTCCAGGATGAAATTTTGAAACCGTATCTCATGGCTTTGATGCTGGATACTGCCAAACATAATCCGCGTATGAAAGTTTCTCCGGTTGACATGCAACGCATGACCGCCCAGTTGGCACTTGCCAAGATACAACCGCACTTACACAATGCCTACACCTCGTTTGACATTGGAGGGCGTATGCTTATCGATGCACCCGATCCGGCCCAGTATCTTTTTTTGGTGGCCAGCCACGAACTGGGACATGTTTATTTGGATCATTTTGTGGATTTCTACGGGGGTGATCACCAACGGATTGATCTCATCCTTCAGGAACATTTTGCGGACCTGATGCCGGACCAATTCGCCAGACGGCATGGTCTGGATATGGCTTATTATCGGCGGAGTATGGCGTACGATCGTGAATATAAACAAGTCGTATCACGCGGGTTTGAAGCCTGGGAAGAACATTCCGGCGGCCGGGCGATTGTACGCGTGATGGAACTGGCATTTGAGGAATTTGGGATTCAAGCTGAGATCAGCGAGTTGGTTGAGGTGGAACTGGATATTTTTACCAGTTCGCAAATGAGAACTCATCCGATGAATCCGGAAGAGTTTGTCTATAGCGTTGTACAGCGGTTTATGAAAATTCAGGCCGTCGCGCAGCCCGGAAGGAGTGCCGGTAAACTATCAGGAACAGATCCGGTGCAAAGGAGCATCAAAAAACAGATGAACCGGGCACAAAGCCGCAGGATTCCCAGCGTTTCGGAGTTGGTGGCGGCGATGAAAAAGTTTTCTTTGGGCGGGATAATGCCATGGCTTAAAACACCCGTTGTGCAATGGCTGGGTGTGCGAGAAAAGACCTATGACCGCTGGGTGGCCTGGGTGGCGGAGAACAGCCTTGCTTTGGGCCTGGGTGGCGCGGTTGCAGTGATAGCTGGTGCTGTGATTGGCCTGGATGTTTCGCAGATGCTCAATCTCGGTTATGTGCTGGCCTGGCCGGTATTTTTTGGTCTTCATTATATCAAAGCGGACGGTGAACGCGCACCGCCTGCCAACCGGATCATCGCCGGTGTGATCGCCATCATCAATCTTTCATTTATGTTGACATCCGTATCCCTGCCGGTGATTGTACTGGGTTCGTTCATGACACATTTTATTGCGAATCAGGCTGCGCCGTTTTTTACGCAATTATTAACCGGGCAAAAGAAAAGTGAAGGTCCAAAAGCGCCCGTATCACCGCTTGCCAAAGTCATTGTTGATCGCAAAGAAGTGGTGATTGAGCATAGCGGTCAGCGCTGGGTATTTGAATACAAACCCATTGCGCAGAGCAGCCGCAAGGGTTTTAGTCTTAATTATTATGGATCAGGCGGGCAATGGGATGACTGGTCCGGTGTGCCGGATATTTTTATTTATCATCAAACCGACAAGAAGAGAAGCGGACGTCCCGGTTTGCGCGGTGTGATGATCGGCGGTTGTGGTGATTTGAGGGGGAAGGGGTTTTTTCGTCCAGTTCTGAATCTTTTCTTTGCCCAACATCCTCATGTTCGTGTCACGCATAGCATGGTGGAAAACCTCTTTTTAATTCATATACTGATCGCTGAGTATGGTTTTGGGCCTGAGCAAGATACGAAGCCCAATGCCTGGATCAGGATGATCTCAGACAAGGAACAGGCGCAAGGCGAGGTTGCTGCGGAAGTTTATTTTGAAAACAAAAAGGACAGGCAATTTTTTATTAAAAATGCTCCGGGTACCATCAAGGAACAATACCATATTTTGGATGAGCGCACTGCGGATTTTCAACCCATTTATTATCAGCAGACATTGGTGGTTAAAGATCAGGGAAAATTTAATAAGGCCATTGGTCGTGTGTCTGTTGATGTGATAGAACCTTATCAAGACGGCGGAATAGGCGCTTCCATATTGGGACGGGGAACGCTACGTGAAGCGGTGGCGCCTTTGTGGGAGGAACCGGTGTTCCGGTATTTGCCCTTTGCCGTACCTGCCTTGATGAAAGGCATCAGCCTGCCGGGACTGCTGAACCTGGGATGGGGTGCACTCGGCAGCATGCTGGGGTTTTCTACTGTGGTATTTGCGGGCGCACACATTGTGGCGCAGTGGATCGCTCGCGCTAAAAAAGCAGTGGGTTGGCGCGCACTCTCGCCGTTTGAATTTCTGAAATCACAGTACCGTACTCGCGAAGATATTAACACTTTTGGCAAACATATGATTCATGCGGTTCTTTTTACCAGCATCTATACCGGCATGCTTGCCTTGAGTTATTTTATCAATCCTGATCTCGGCACCCAAGTTTATCATCTTATTGCGCTTACCAGCAGCATGGCGGCACACTATGGTTGGAATGCAGCGATCAAGCGCGGCTGGCTGCCCGACTGGGCCATGACTGCATCCATCAAACCGGTTGATCCGGCATATAGACCGCAACTTGATTTAACAGTTAAAAAAGAAGATGACCAACAGAAAAAGAAAAAGAAAGAAAAAGAAACACCGGCAAAGCCGGACCGCTTCACCCTTTCGCCGGAAGCAACTTTGATTGAACAATTATTAGTTTTTGAAACCCGTCAGGCTGCGATTGCCGAATTTATCCGGCAAAAACAGATGCAGCCTAAAATTTTTAAAGGGCTGGCCAATATCATCAGGAGTGCCAATCCGGAATTGCAACAGGCCGGATTGGAAATCGTTATTGCGATGGAGAGTTTGGCAGCGGATCGAACCATTTGGCAGGCAATTGAACAAGTGGCCGGGGATGTGCAGATCGACGGCCTGGTCCGGGAAATTAAGCAGATTGTATTTGCAGGCAGGGAGTTTTTGCCGGCCGGAAGCAAAATGCCCAAAGGTTACGGCGGGATTATGCCATTTATGCGCAATATTTTTGTGCGTTTGGGGATGCAGCCGCAGACTTATGACCGCTGGGTGGCCTGGGTCGCGGAGAACAGTATTTCGATGGTGCTAGGCGGCGTACTTGCCCTGGCAGCCGGTGCGGTTAGTGGATTGGATTTTTCAACCACGGCACAGCTGGGGTATGCATTGACATGGTTTGTCTTTTTTGGCTTGCATATTATAAGTATTCGCGGAGAACGCGCACCGCCGCTGAGTGTAGTCGTTGCCGGGTTCATCAGTCTTGTGAATATGGCATTGCTCACGACGTCGTTTGCTTTTCCAATTGTGATTGCAGGTTCTTTCCTGGTTCATTTAGTAACCAATGTAATCGGTGTACCGGTTGCACTGGCAGTGGTGAAGGTTTTGCGCAAACAAGGAGATGTTTTACAAACCGGCGAAGAAACGCGTGGAGATTTTTTTATCGGTAATCAGGATTTGCCGCCCGGTTTGGGTGCAGATAAGGTTATCAAGGTCAGTAAAGTTGATTTGAAAAAATTACCTCCCGGAACGCTGGTGCGCTATTTTATTGATAATGCCAAATGGAGTTATACCTTGAAAATACTTGGCGAGGGGCGGGTGGGTATTTGGCTGCGCAATGACCGGGGGATGGTCAATGCACCGAGTGACCGGGTCGGTCAATTGCCGGTGAAAGATACCGGTGAATCCCGCGGGATTTTGGATGAGAACACGGCTGCGGTGATGCCTTATTTTAACCAGACACCGGCTTTTGAAGGCAAGCAACGCTATTTGGTTGAGATTTCACCATCAGGTTATTCCGAGGTGCCGGAAAAAATAACCGTCCAGCTTCCGGCAGGAATCACGTTGGAATCACTTCCGCAAACAGCACTTCGGGTTATTTCCGCGAGAGAAGATGCGAACCGTCAATTACAGAAGACGATTAGATTTGCAGCCCAGAATATTCAATTTATTTACCGCGACCGGACGTATCCGGGAGCGCCGGGTTATCCTGCCTATGCTTCGATTTTAAAAACACTGGAAAGCGAAGTGGCTCAGGCAATTGAGAAACTGAATCTTGGGACGGATTTTCTGGAAGCAGCCATTGCCGCGGCCAAAAAACATTTTAACAATAGGCCATTTGAAGAAAAAATCGAGGTGGCTTTCTTTATTAAATATATTGAGGACCAACTGGCGAGTTCAGATAAACCCGGAACAACGGGCCGGAAAAAAGCGAAAACTTCAGATAAGAAAAAGTCCGGTACGTTTGCCCCCAATACAAACATTTTACAGCGGAGGATTTGGCTCGACCGGTTGCCGTTTATTCGCCGGGGGTGGATGTTTATGCTGGGCTCGACTGTAGGGGTATTAGGGGCACTATCTGCAGCCGGGAGTAAAACCACGGTTTTGAGTGAGGAAGCGATTAATCAGCATCCTGTGATCAAGACGGCTAAAAGAGCATATTTCCCGGAAACGGATTATACGGTTGTCCGGTTTGCGCCGGAGCAGGTCACAATTCGCCAATTGACGATGGAAGTTGGTCTGTTTAATTATTTCCGCGGACTGCTCTGGGGGCATTATCAGGAAGGTGTGCTCAACCGTGAGGGGCGGCCCGGCCCGGTGGTGTACCTGCCAAAAAGCGTGCTCAACAGAATTGTCCGACCGCAGGAGGGGTCGCAGGTAGGGAAACGTAATTTGGATATGCTGGCCAGGCTGCGCTTGGGACATATGATTGAATACCAGAGTCTTCAATATTATACAATGACACGGCGTGATGCTGCTGCCGCTGCTTGGGGATTGGATGCATTTGCTGTGATGCGCTGGGCTGAGCCTGGATCGTCGCAAATGGTCCGGGGGGAGATCGCTGTTCAGGATTATTTTGCAAAGAGCGGGAACAGTCTGGATGTGACGGCCGATGTCTTGACGCTGCTGTATGCCGACTATCTGGCAGAAGCACAGACAGTAGTAAAAGATTTGGATGCGGTACCATTGATAACAGGATTGGAAACTGCGATGGCACAGTTGCAGCAGCAGGGTGCCAGGATGGGTATTCAATCCGTATTGCGGGCAATTCAAACCAGCAGTGACGCTAGTGTGATGAAAACCTTTTTGAATGAGGCTGAAACCCTGCCGGACAAGCAAACGGGCCGGTTGATGATTAACAATGCACTTGATGTTTTGGTCAGACAACAGGGCGGCCAGGCGGCAGGGAAGTCTGTGCAAGCAGCGGGACGTTATGCTGAAAAACTGGACCGGATACAGCAAGTCAATATTCTTGCTATGAAAAACACAGCCCAAGCCATGCTGGGTCAAGTTGAGATGGTTAGCCAACAACTGCGCAGCAGCAGTGTTCGGCATATCACCGGGGGTTTGTTGGAGCGTTTGGCAATGTTGGAAAATGTACTCCGGAAAACAGCGGATAGTCAGGCCGGCGGCGAAGTCGCTGTGATTGCAGGACCGGAGGTTGTGATGCTGGCCGGTGAGGCACGCCGTATTTTAACCCGGCAGATGTTGATGGATTGGAAAATGGGAGAAGAATTTGAAAAGCCGGTGGTTGCTTTGACAGCACCGCGCTGGCAGCGCTTGACAGTGCAGGGACGGCAGTTTGCCTGGCGCAGTATTATGGAAGTTGTCAGCTCTCAAAAAAGTATTCAGACGATAAAAAAACAATTGGTGGAAAATCAGTTGCCCGCGCATACTACCGCCAACCGGTTTGATGGTCAGGTGCACAGACTGCCGGAAACGATCAGCACCCAAGCCTTATCGCTACCGGACCGAATGCTGATGTGGCTGGCAGGCCTGCTGCCGCTGCAACTGACAGCCCGGCTTCATCTGTATGTTCAAAACCGCCGTCCAACCGCTTATTTGCAAAGGATGCTCACAACCTTGCCAACGGCATTGCGGCAAACGCCCTTGGTTCAGGAATTATTGCGTGAAGGCTCCCCGGTTCGGGACGCGTATTTCTTTGCGGCGATGACAGCGTTTCGAAATGCAAAACCGTTGGCAGATAATCAGCTTGAATTTACGCTCAGTATGGTCCGGTTTATGCGGGAAAACCAGCGTGCCTCGAATACAGAAAACGTCACAAATATGCTGGCATTTTCACATTTGGTGGGTAGCATGCAGTCCATGGTTTCGGTGGAGATCGCGGAGCATGATCGTTTGCAGGTTATTGCTGAGACCATTACCGTGAAAAATATCCGTGTACCCGTCTTGCTGCTGGGCAGAGGACGGAGCGGCGCCTTGGGTGCGTTGACGGATATGATTCATCCCATGCCGTTTGTTCTACAAGAGGATATCATCCAGCGTTTCCGCAGAAAAGGTTTCCGGTATTCATTCAGCGGCGCGGCGTAATCGTTTGGTTGTAGAAGAAAGATGACGGCAAATTCGGTTTTTCACAAAATAAAATCCCCGCCCATAAGGACGGGGACTTTATTTAATATTATTTGATTTCGTTAGAGATAGTTTAGGCTGTTTTGCATTCCAGGCGGGCTACGCGTTTCTCAAGCATTTCAAAATCATCATAGGACACTTTCCGGCGCAAATCCGCCCGGATGGCAGTTTGACCCTCATGGAGCAAAGCAACTTCGCCTTTTAGAGCAGTTTGACCCTTATGGAGTAATACGACTTCGCCCTTCAAAACAGTTTGTCCTTCATGGAGCAAAGCAACTTCGCCTTTCAGAGCAGTTTGACCCTTATGGAGTAATACGACTTCGCCCTTCAAAACAGTTTGTCCTTCATGGAGCAAAGCAACTTCGCCTTTCAGAGCAGTTTGACCCTTATGGAGTAATACGACTTCGCCCTTCAAAACAGTTTGTCCTTCATGGAGCAAAGCAACTTCATGTTTCAGCGTACTGGAATCCTGCTTTAGGACGCCAACGTCCTGTTTCAAAACGCTTACATCCTGTTTCAGAACACTTACATCCTGTTTCAGAACACTTACATCCTGTTTCAGAACACTTACATCTTGTTTTAGGTCACCTACATCCTTTTCGACTTTGTCAAAACGATAATTCATGACTTCTAAGAATTTTTTCTGATTGTCCTCGAATCTTTCCACAACAACTTTAAATTCATTCATGGTAATTTTTCCTTCTTCTGACATTTTTCACCTCCAGTATTTTATGCCATTCCCAAAGGAATTGGCAACCCTAATTTTATTTGACTGAAAAACAAGGAAATACTTGCGGGAGAAATGAAAAAAAGGCTGGTTGTAGTCAGTGATATAGAGTTTTGAGTTTAGGTCTTTGCCTCTGGATTTTACCTTATCAAGATTTTTTCCGTGCGCTCCGCCGGTCCTGCGATTCATCTGATTTAATATCAAAGAGCAGGGTGAACATCGTGGTAAATTGCTTTTATGTTTTTTCCTTGATATGCCACTGAGAAATCCCTGTTTTTAACTGCGTGACATGAGCGGGAAATTGAATAATTGACTCTTTTTTGTAAAGTGTGATAGGGTTTGCATACAGATAATATTTAACAATATATTTCATCAGTACCATCCCGGCGCATGGCAGTACTTGACGTATTTTCCAAGGAGGCCTTATGTCACACCCGATTTTACTGGTTCTATCCACCCTGTTTATCGCTTCATCTTTACAAGCTGCTCAAATGGTCGGAAGTACCCCTGGCAATGGAGGAGACACCAATCCTGCTACGTTTCACTTTGATAATAATAATGTAGATTTTCAGATGACACGCACGGACGGCACTGTCATTGCCCAAGCTGACGTGCCTTTGCTTTATGGCACGGAGATTGTAATTTATCAAAACGGACAGGACTATATAACCGCCCGCAATCTGCAAGTCATGGGCGCGGACCTGTCCGGTACTCAGATGACGAATGCCAGCTTTCCGCCAGCTGGTTACGTGGCCATCGATCCGACCACGGGCCGGTTTAAATTCGCGGGCGTGTGCTGGTACGAGATTGTTCGGTTGGATAATTCCCCGGCCTATACCAGCTGGATCGGCCAGGTGGATATTAATGATCAGAACGTGGCGGTGTGTGAAGTTGGAGAGTACCCATCTTTTGGCGTGAGTCATAGTTATTCCAGACACTATACGCCCACCACGGGGTGGAGCACGGCCGAGGTGATTTGGAATACATCGGATGCCGATAGTGTTGTAATAGGATTGGATGCGCAGGGCAAGGTCTTGTGCACGATGATGGTGGATATTGCCGCCGTGAACAGACTCTATACCACCGTGTACACGCCCGGATCGGGCTGGAACTCGCCCGGAAGTCTGGACGGAGGGAGCCCGGATAACAACCAAACACCCGGATTGGCTGTGAATCCAACCGGGGACGCTGTTCTGGGTTTTCTGGAAGAACCGGGTTCATACAGTTACCCTTATGGCAATCATTATATTGCCAATGTGGGCTGGGAAACCAACGTCCGGCTAGACAACCTGGTCAATACCACGTCGGCTAATAATGTGAAGGTCGATATCAATGCCCAGGGGGATGGTATCTGTGTCTATTGGGCGCCGAAGTTTTCCGGGCTCGGCTATAATATTTACAGCAACCACTTTTTAAAATCCAGAGGCGGATGGCAGCCCCAGACCAGTGTGATGGCGATTTCCAATTACTATTTTTGGTATCCGGATGTGGCGATTAATGACCAGGGCGACGCGATTTGCGCCACTTTCGCGTCTGATGGTGGCGGTGGAAGTTATATGTATGCAAGCCATTATCAAGCCGGGGTGGGATGGCAGCCGCCTCAGCGCGTGTATACGTTTGTTGATCCGCCGGGGACGTCTTACTATGTTCCCCGGCTGGTGATGGACAATGACGGAAACGCATTTATTGTCTTTGGCGATCAAATCAACAGTACGATGCGTTTGCTGGCCATGCAGTACTCACCCGCGCAAGGGTGGAGTGGTCCGGTTTATCTGAACAGCGCGAGCGGCGGTGAAGTGACCAATTCGGGACTTGGCATTGATATGGATAACTCGGGTTTTGCGGTATGCACCTTCGCGCAAAAAGAGACGGTCGCCAGCAGCTATGGGCGCATCATGGCGAATTGGTATCATCCCCAGGACGGCTGGCAGGGCGCGCAGTTAGTGGATAAAACCGATGCGAACGCGTCGGTCAGCCCGGTCAAACTGAATCAACAGGGCCGGGGCATCATGGGTTTTGCTCAAAATGACGGTTCGTACTACCGGGCTTACGCGCGGTTTTTTGAAAATGAAATTCCAGGAAACAATGTCCAACTTAAATACGCCTATATCCCCACAATGCCTACACCCACCCCGCCACCCACCAGCAATACTATTGTGGTCACCAACCGTAAGATCATGCCCTTGAGGGGTGAAAAAACCGGCATCCAACTGGACATGGTCAGAGCAGGCCGGGTAACCATCAAAGTTTATACACTCCAAGGACAATTAGTGAAAACCATTGTGGATACACATACTCCAGCCGGATCGCATATCTGGCAGTGGGGCGCGGAAAATGCTCAAAGCGTGATTGTCGCCAGCGGTGTGTATGTGATTCACCTGAAAACACCGGATATGGAAAGCAAGGAAAAAGTGGTGGTGATAAAATAGTGACTAATGTCACTCCCCCTTCGGCCTGTCCTGGATGGTTTTGTCCAGGGAGAAGGGGGAATATACGGGGAATATGCAAGGAGGGCGCGATGAAGAAATTTCCAGTAGTTGTTGTTTTGGGAATAGGGTTGATCCTTTTGTGTGGTCCGGCAGCGGCAATCGAAGTCATTGGCGCGACGCCGGGCAATGGCGGGGACAGCTTGGAGACCACCTTCCATTTTGACGCCAACAACGTGGATTTCCAGATGACCCGGCCGGATGGAACTCCGCTTACACAGGCAGACGTTCCATTGGTGTATGGGACAAACATTAGGATATTTAATGGTGGTGTTGATCATGTCTCTCAGCTGGGACTGCAAGTTCAAGGCGCGGATTTGTCCGGTGAGAACTGGACCAATGCGGCCTTTCCTATGCAAGGTAAAGCGGCTATTGATCCGGCTTTAGGACGTTTTAAATTTTCAACTGCTGCTTTTTGGCAAGGCGTGGGCTTGATTGACGCGGGCCGGAAAGATACCGATATTCCTCAAATCGCGATGAATGAGAGCGGGAAAGCGTTTTGTGTATTTCGTCAAAGTGACGGGGCCAATGACCGTACTTACGCGAATGAATATACACTTGGCGCGGGCTGGCAAAGCGCGGGCTTGATTGACGCGGGCGCGGGGAATGATGCCTCTCACCCTCAAATCGCGATGAATGAGAGCGGGAAAGCGTTTTGCGTGTTTCGCCAAAATTTAGTGAGCGACTACCGTATTTACGCGAATGCCTATGTACCGGGAGCGGGCTGGTATGGCGCGGACTTGATTGACACGGGTGCGGGGAATCTTGCTTTTAACCCTCAAATTGCGATGAATGAAAGCGGGAAAGCGTTTTGCGTGTTCCGTAGAAGTATCGCGACCGCCCACCGTATTTATACGAATGAATATGTACCGGGAGCGGGCTGGTATGGCGCCGTCACCATAGATGCAGGCGAGGGGAATGCTGCCTATGCTCCTCAAATCGCGATGAATGAGAGCGGGAAAGCGTTTTGCGTGTTTCGCCAAAATTTAGTGAGCGACTACCGTATTTACGCGAATGCCTATGTACCGGGAGCGGGCTGGTATGGCGCGGACTTGATTGACACGGGTGCGGGGAATCTTGCTTTTAACCCTCAAATTGCGATGAATGAAAGCGGGAAAGCGTTTTGCGTGTTCCGTAGAAGTATCGCGACCGCCCACCGTATTTATACGAATGAATATGTACCGGGAGCGGGCTGGTATGGCGCCGTCACCATAGATGCAGGCGAGGGGAATGCTGCCTATGCTCCTCAAATCGCGATGAATGAGAGCGGGAAAGCGTTTTGCGTGTTTCGCCAAAATTTAGTGAGCGACTACCGTATTTACGCGAATGCCTATGTACCGGGAGCGGGCTGGTATGGCGCAGTCACCATAAGTGCAGATACGGGGAATCATGCGTATGATCCTCAAATCGCGATCAATGACAGTGGGAAAGCATTTTGCGTGTTTAGGAGCGACAACCGTATTTATGCGAATGAATATATACCAGGTGCGGGCTGGTATGGCGCAGTCACCATAGATGCAGGCGCGTTGAATAATGCCTATGAACCTCAAATCGCGATCAATGACAGTGGGAAAGCATTTTGCGTGTTCCGTCAAATATACAACGGCGACAACCGTATTTACGCGAATGAATATGTGTCTGGCGCGGGCTGGCAAGGCGCGGGCTTGATTGACGCGGGCGCGTTGAATGATGCCTATGAACCTCAAATCGCGATCAATGACAGTGGGAAAGCATTTTGCGTGTTCCGTCAACAACACAATAGCGATATCCGTATTTATGCGAGTGAATATGTGCCGGGCTCAGGCTGGCAAGGCGCAGGATTGATTGACGCGGGCGCGTTGAATGATGCCTATGAACCTCAAATCGCGATTAATGAAGGTGGGAAGGCGTTTTGCGTATTCCGTCAACAACACAATGGCGACCACCGTATTTATGCTAATAATTATCTAGGCGAAACTCCTTATGGATCAGTACAAGTTAATTATTATAAGCTGTCTGCGCCTGTGCCCACGCCTTCGGAAAGTAAAGTCGAAATCACCAACCGGAAAATTGAACCCTTGCAGGGCGGGAAAGTTTCCCTGCAACTCGCTTTGGCACAAGCGGGTAAGACCTCGATCAAGATTTATACGCTTCAGGGGAGATTGGTTAAAACGCTCAGCAATGAATATCTCGCAGCCGGGAATTATACCTTTGACTGGGCTGCGCTCAATAACGGCGGAGACCTTATCGCCAGCGGCGTCTATATTATCCGCGTACAAGCGCCGGGGGTGGACGAAACGCAAAAAGTAGTCGTCATAAAGTAGGAAACGCTCAGCTTGCGTTCCCTACGAATACCACATCGTATTTTTACGCAAGAAAAATAGGGAGGAAATCATGAAAAAAATCATGTTGGGTGTGTTCGTAAGCGCGGTGATGCTGGTCCAGACTGTTCCAGTACTGGCTGCCGGGACGTCGGGCGGGATTATCCTGAAACAAGCGGTCGGCGCGCGCGCGCAAGGCATGGGCGAGGTTTTTACCGGCGTGGCGGACGATGTTACCACACTGTTTTGGAATGTGGGAGGCTTGAGCCGGGCAAAAGGTTTTCAGGTCAATGCCACTTATCTAACTGGTTTGGCAGACTCGACGTATGAGCAGATTACCGGGACCTATCAGGCTGGGAAGCTGGGAACCTTTGGTTTGGGTGTGAACCTGCTGCAAGGCGGTATGATTACTTTGGACAATGCGGACGGCAGCACGAGCGACGTGCAGTCGCAAAGCGATTTTGCCATCAGTGCCGGTTTTGGAACGGCGATTAATAAAAAATTGGGTGTGGGATTGGGTCTGAAAATGCTCAGCAGCACCCTGGCGGAGGAGGTTTCCGCCACCGCCTTTGCCCTGGATTTGGGCATGCTTCTGGCCGTGAGCAAGCAGCTCTCCATCGGTCTGGTCCTGCAAAACGCAGGTACGGAAATCAAATATCAGGACGAGGGTGATCCCTTGCCGCTGACTGCCCGGTTGGGTGCGGGTTATCAGGTACCCATATCCAAGCAGCATAAAGGTCTGCTGGCTGTGGACTTGGTCAAATCCAATGATAATGATTTCGGCCTGCATATGGGGGTGGAGTACTGGTACGCGAAGTTGCTGGCGATGCGCCTGGGTTACAAAGCCGGTTATGATCTGGAAGGATTAACAGCCGGATTTGGTGTGCGATTTAATGTGCTGCAATTGGACTATGCTTTTGGATTGATTAGTGAACTGAATCATACTCACAAGGTGTCATTATCACTGGTTCTTTGATAAAAACCGGACTCCGGGATGCTGCTATTGCCAATGCACTTACACCCGCAATTTTCTTGCAGGCGCAAAAGCGAAGGCGTACAATAAGCCTATCTTTCATCTGGAGGCTGACATGGTTCTGAAGAAAATCGCCAAGAAAAAGACTGTTGCGAAAAAGAAGGCCGTCAAGAAAAAAACTGTTGTGAAAAAGAAACGTGTTCTCCGGAAAACAACCGCTAAAGCAAAAGTGATGGCGAAGAGTACGGACCGCCGCCAGTATCGCAGGGTGCCTTTGAATATGACGGTGAAATACAAGAGTGTGAAAAAAGGGGAGATTTCCAAGGATTGGCAAAGTACGTCTCAGGATTTTAGTGCAGGCGGTTTGTCCATGTTTTGTGCCCTCAAGCTCAGGCGCGGTCAGTTGATGATGATTAATTTATATGTTCCCAAAGGAAGAAAAAAAATAGATGTCCGGCGGCCGGTAAATTTACTAAGTACACAGAGTTCTCAAACCGCGATCCTGTCCCGGGTGGCTTATTGCAAAACAACCGGACGGGATCGTTATCAATTAGGGGTTGAATTTTTGGATTTGGATAAAGAAAACCGGAAATTGCTTAAAAAATTTCTTATTCAAAGCGATTTATTGAAGTCATCATCACGCATGTATTCCTGATTGAGAAATCGGATCGGTGTTGGGACGATAAAAATTCACAGGCTACCCGGCGTGTTCGCAATGGCACGATAAGATCGTGCGGAAGGAAACTGATCATTGGCTAAAACCAAAGGAACCGATGTTGTTGCATTACGAAAGCTTTTCGCCGGAGTCGGCGAAGAGAAGCTGGACGCTTTTCGTGAAAAACTTGCTCCCGAATTATTTTCGGTTTTTGAAAATATAATACACACCAGCTGGACCCCGATTCAAGAACAGACGGATATCTATGAAGCTGCCGCACGGGTGCTGTTTCCCGGTGATCCGGAACGGATGCATACCTTGGGAAAAGCCATGGCGGCCCGCAGCTATTCAACGGTGTATAAATTATTTTTGCGGATTCCCACGATCCAGTTTGTGCTTAGCCGGGTGGCGATTATGTGGCGTTCTTACCATGACAAAGGTGAGGCCACTGTTGAAGGGTTTGAGAATAATCAGGGTATTTTTATTGTGCGAAAATATCCTGATTTGCCGAGAAAAATGCGGGTGGTCATTGGCGGCCACCTGGAAATCCTGCTCGAATTGACCGGTGCTAAAAATATAAAAATTTTGGTGAGGGACAATGATCCTGATGCCTGGCATTGGGACTGCTTATGGGAATAATCCTTTAAAAACAGGGATATTGTTGCGGCGGCGGTCTGGAGCCTCCGTGGGTTTAAATCGTGTGCGCCGGTTGTTTTCCAGGAAAACAATCAAGTTCCCTTATCAGTCAACCGAAACTTTGAAGGAAAGACAACCCGCATGGAGCCGGATAAAATCCAGGGCAGCTTGTTTAAGTCAGGTTGAAAGTTACAGTAGAATAAATTATTTTTAATAGAAGGACCGTAAAATGCATAAGATGAAAGCGACGGATATTGTTGTTCTTAAAAAATTATTCAAGGAGTTGGATGGGTCCTTAGAAGCGGCGTATATCGAAGCGCTCCCGCCGCAATGGCGAGAAATCTATGATAATGTCATTTTTACAACAAAGTTACCGATTGATATGGTGGATCAGATGTATCATTTGGCTGCTGGTGTACTCTATCCCGGGGCGGCGGATAAATATATAAAATTTGGAAAACGCGTTTCTGAAAAAAGTTTTTCATCGGTTTATAAAATTTTTATGCGTATTCCGACCCGGAAATTTGTTATCAGTCGTGCGCCGGCAGTATGGCAGTCGTACCATGAAAAAGGTCAGGCATCCATTGAAAACTTGACTGCGCTCAGCGGTGATTTCGTGGTTGCGAATTATCCCGAATTGCCAAGGGTTTTAAGGCTGGTTGCCGGCGGTCATCTGGTGAAAATGTTGGAGCTGGTCGGCACCCGGAATGTCCATGTTGAGCATCTTAAAAAGAATCCGCAAGAATGGCGTTGGCACATCAGCTGGCAGGTCTAAGCAGCATTTTTTCAGAAATTTGAATAGTCTATTATCCATTTGACCCTCTGTTTTTGCCTGTGCTATAATCCACCGAATTTACAAGGAAAAAGCTTTGCTTGCAGCAGGGTGTCACACCATTGCTTCATATATATATATAGTTTGATGACTGTTTTAAGTTGAAATTAATTAATAAAAAAAATTATAAAAGCTTGAAAACAAATTTGCGATCCACCCTTTGCGCTCTATTGAACGAGTACGGCAAAGGACTGGGAGTTTTTTTTGATTAGGTTTGGAAGTCAAAATATAAAAATAAATGATTTTAAGTTTTTTAAAATCGGCGTAATCTGTGTAATCTGTGGACAGGGTTTTAATTTTATTTTGATAAGAATGGTTACAGATCCTTTTGTGGAGGCATTTTAAAGTGGACGATAGTTATTCTTTTTATGATTTAGAGACCAAATGGCGGAAATTTTGGAGTGACCACAAAATCGCCAATGTGACGGAAGCGGGGGATAAACCGAGTTATTATTGCTTGGTGATGTTTCCTTATCCTTCCGGCTCCAATCTGCACATGGGCCATGTTCGCAATTATACCATTGGGGATGTGATTGTTCGTTACAAGATGATGCGCGGGTTCAACGTGCTTAGTCCGATGGGGTGGGATGCGTTTGGGCTGCCGGCGGAAAATGCAGCGATTAAAAATAATATTCATCCCAACACATATACCCGGAATAACATCGGTGTTATGACGGACCAGTTAAAAGCATTGAATATTCTCTATGATTGGGACCGGGAACTGGCGACCTGTGATGAAGAATACTATCGCTGGACACAATGGATTTTCTTGAAATTTTATGAAGCGGGATTGGCGTACAAGAAAAAACATCCGGTTAATTGGTGCGAGACCTGTCACACCGTGCTGGCCAATGAACAGGTGATTGAAGGTGCGTGCTGGCGTTGCAAGCAACCTGTTGCGAAAAAAGATTTAGATCAATGGTATCTCAAAATTACTGACTATGCCCAACGCCTGCTGGATGATTTGGGAAAATTGGACAACTGGCCGGACCGGGTCAAGACCATGCAGGAAAATTGGATCGGTCGTTCAGAAGGTGTCGAGTTTGATTTGGAAATTGCGGGTTCGGATAAAAAACTTGCTGTATACACCACCCGGATTGATACGGTTTTCGGTATAACCTATATGTCTATCGCACCGGAGCATCCTTTGCTAAAAGAATTATTGGCAGGGAAACCGGAAGAAGCCAAGGTGAAAGCCTTTGCTGAAAAAGTTAAGTTGCAATCAGAAATCGAGCGGTCTTCAACCGAGAAACCCAAGGAAGGGATTGATACCGGGATTCGGGTGATTAATCCGGTCAATGGTGAGAAAGTACCCCTTTTTGCAGCAGATTATGTCCTGATGGAATATGGCACCGGCGCGATCATGGCGGTTCCGGCGCATGATCAAAGAGATTTTGAATTCGCTAAGAATTATAATCTTCCAGTCAAAGTTGTCATCCAATCAAAAGGAACACTGCTTGATCCGGTAGCAATGACGGAAGCCTTTATAGAAGATGGTGTGCAAGTGAATAGTGCGCAATTTGATGGACTTGCCAATCGTGATGCCATGCAGAAAATCGCATCCTGGATGGAACAGGAAAATATTGGGAAACAGGTGGTTAATTTTCGTCTGCGTGATTGGTTGATTTCCCGGCAACGTTACTGGGGATGCCCGATTCCAATTATCTACTGCAATGATTGCGGCGTTGTGTCTGTTCCGGAAAAAGATTTGCCGGTGAAATTGCCGTTGGATCTGCCATACCAGTCTGCCGGGATGCTGGAATCATCACCGGAATTTATGAATGTTCAATGTCCCAAATGCCAAAAAACGGCCAGACGCGAGATGGATACCATGGATACTTTTATTGATTCTTCCTGGTATTATCTGCGCTATACCTCGCCGCGTGATACGCAGTATGCCTTTAATCCCGAAGCGGTAAAATATTGGATGCCGGTGGACCAGTATATCGGCGGTATTGAGCATGCTATCTTACACTTGCTTTACTCCCGCTTTTTTACCAAGGTACTGCATGACCAAGGCTTGCTCCCTTTTGACGAACCTTTTAAGGCGCTGTTCACCCAGGGGATGGTACTCAAAGATGGTCAGGTGATGTCCAAATCCAAGGGGAATACAGTTTCAGCCGATGCGATGGTGAAGCAATACGGCATTGACACCACGCGGGGATTTATCCTGTTTGCTGCACCGCCGGAACGGGAACTGGAATGGTGTGATTCCGGAGTGGAAGGGATTTACCGGTTTTTAAAACGGGTATGGCATTTTTATCAACGCTGGCTCTTGGCAATTAAAAAAGCACCGGAAATACCGCCGGATACGATGACTGCCGAAGATCGTAAACTGCGGCGCAAATTACACCAGACGATTACACGGATTACGCATGATCTGGAAAATGATTTTAAATTCAATACGGCGATTGCCGCGATGATGGAATTGATGAATGAATTGAATGTTGTAAGCGGTCCGGATGAAAATTCGGCCAAAGGCCGGGATGCGGTGATACGGGAAAGTTGCCGTGATTTTGCCAAACTTTGTGCACCGTTTTTTCCGCATCTGGCGGAGGAACTTTGGTCGTGTATGGGATATTCTTCCTCGATCTTTCATCAAGCCTGGCCTGCGGCGGATATGCAGGCGGCGGAGGAGGAATCCCTCACCATTATTATTCAAATCAACGGCAAGGTCCGCAGCCGGTTGGAAGCGGCCCCGGGGACGCCTAAAGCTGAACTGGAAAAACAGGCGCTGGCGGATAACCGGGTTGTGGAAATGGCGGCCGGCCGGATGCCCAAGAAAATCATTGTGGTCCCGGATAAATTGGTTAATATTGTTTATTGATCCGCAGGGGCGACCGGCCGGTCGCCCCTGCGAGGACATTCAAACAGGAGGCGGAATTATGAAATTGAGTGCATGGGGAATTATCATCTTGGGAATGGCGATACTAACCGGCGGCTGTTCGGATGTGGCGGTGCGCCCCGGGCTGCCTGATTATATGAGTAAACTAAATTTGCCGATTTTTCAAAATACAACCAATCAACCTGATTTGGGCAATGAGATTACCCAGCAGCTCAATCAGGATTTCCTGGTGGATGGCCGCATGGATCTTACGGATGCAGAGCAGGCCAACGCGATTTTGCATGGAACCATTGTGCAGTATTTATTGGATCCTTTGCTTTTGGATGTGCATAACACACCGCAGCAATACAAAATGAGAATTATTATCCGGATATCCCTCAAAGATACCCGCGCTGGAAAAAATCTCTGGACAGAGGATGCGTTTGAAGAGAGCACAACCTATTATGTTGTCAACAATTTAGGCATTCCACCGGAGGATGAAATAACGGTACGGCGTCGTTTGGTGCAGCAGCTCACAAAACGTATTGTCACTAAGGTGATTGAGGGGTTCTAGTGGCCAAGAAAAGGATTTACTATACGGAATTTCGGCGTGATTTAGAGCGCAAAGGGGTTAACCCGGTTTATTTTTTTACGGGAGCGGAATCCTTTCTCAAGGAAGAAGGCATTCGGGCTATCGTGGATAAATCCATATCTCCGGAAGACCGGAGTATGAATTTCGAGAGCCTTTATGCCGGGACGGATGTATCGGGTCGGGAAATTGTGGCTCGGGCTTCGACCCTGCCTTTTATGGCGGAACGCCGGGTCCTGGTTGTTCGTCAGGCGGAAAAATGGCGTGCCGGTGATCTCACGGCACTGATGACTTATCTGGCGGATCCTTCGCCGGCTGCGGTTTTGATTATCTCCTCAGCCGAAGAACGGATCAAGCAGGCCAACTGGAAAGCAGCTGCAGAAAAAACATATCATGTTGAATGTTACCCTTTATTTGACAATCAGGTACCTGCTTGGGTGGAACACCGGGCATCCGAGCACGGTAAACGCATCACGCGTGAGGCGGTGATGTTGTTGATTGAGCGGGTGGGCCAGAGTCTGGCGGACATTGATAATGAATTAGGCAAGTTGATTAATTATACAGCACAGAAATCAGTGATTGAATCAGAGGATATTTTAGCAACCGCCGGACATACCCGGCAAAATACGATTCATGAACTCAATACAGCATTGGGGCGGGGTGATGCGCGCACTGCGATGGCCATGGTGTCGCAGGTGACGGATGAAGGTTTTAAACCGCCTCAAATTTTGGGTGCCATTGCCTGGCATTTTAGAAATATGCTCGCCAGTCGGGTAAGGATCGACAATGGGGAAGACCTGGATAAAGTGTTGATTTACATTCGTAATCCGCAGGCGCGCAAAGAGATGCAGACTCAGTTGCAGACATATCCGCAAGAAGGGTTTAACCGTATTTTTCAGGAATTGGTTAAATTGGATGAAGGCTTGAAAAGCGGGAAAGGTCATTGGGAAATGTTACTGGAGATGGCAATTTTAAAAATTTGCAGCAAGTATACGGTGCATGCACTTAATCCGTAACATGTTGTTTTGCAGGAGACTCGGAGCATAAAAAAGCCCGGCACCATATAGTGCCGGGCTTTTTTATGTGGCGTGTCCGGATTTTTATGCGCTGACCGGTGCTTTTTTTGTGCGGGAAATCCTTGATTTTTTGCGCGCACCGGTTTTCTTAGGAAGCAGACCGGACTGAACAGCCTTATCAATGACCTTATAAGCCTGGTTGAGTGCGGTTTTTTTAGCATCGCCCTCGGCGGTGGCAACCTTTTTGACCGCTGTTTTTAATTTGGATATTCCTATACGGTTAATTTCGCGTTGCTTATGGTTTTTTCGAACGTCTAAAATTGATGATTTAATTCTCGGCATGGAAAGATGCCCCTCCCTCGATAATGTCCTCCGGGAAACCCCGGCGAAATTGTTATTTAAAAACGTGGCAATTTAACACTTTGCATGACCAATGTCAAATAAAAAAGAGGTATTCATCATTGGCAGGTGAATTGTAACTTATAGTGCGACACATTCAACTCAGAAGACCTTTTTGCGTAA